>JBJEQL010000206.1:0-2813 GCA_051881735.1 Oscillospiraceae bacterium | reverse complement strand
AAAAGTGCGACACGTTCGTAACTGAAAAGGTTACGCACAAGGTCGTATGAAAATTTAATATTTGAATACGGTTCTTGGAGAACTGATATTCCGACAGGTGGAATGACGGAGTAACGTCCCGAAACGCTTGCCTTAATACTGCGATATGCGTTGATTTTTGCAGTAAAAATCATGGTATAAAGCTCGCAGAAGTCGGCAGAAGTTTGTCCAAACGGATTAAGCCGTGGAAACCGCCCCAGCGGTGGGGTGTGCAGATGATATGCCGGAGGTCTATAAAATACCTATGGTCAGAATGTCAATGTTGACTGACGAAAACCTGAATGTACGAGTCTAAAAGGCGTTGCGGCAGAAATGCCGTATCCCGAATACGGGAGTGTATGAGGATGAGTAAGAATTTTTACTATGAAAGTCCTTGCAGTGTTACAGGCACTGGATATGCACAGGCTCAGAGGGACACCTAAGGGTATATGCAAAGATAGGAATATCGGAACGTGGAAAGGTCGGAGCATGGAGCTTACTGCGGCTGTGAAATGTTGAACAGGAAAGCGGATTTATTCGTATAACTGTTCTTTATCCGACTGAGAGTAGTGCCACAGTACCGTTGAAGCCGCTGCGAAAAAGAAGCGGTGGAGGGATAGGCACAAGTCAACAATCATATATAAATTTTAAATTACACAAATTCAAAGGTTCGAGTATGACTAAGAAAAGCGAAATCCATTCTGAAAATCAGAAAGGACAAAGCTGACTTTGACAGACAAGAAGAAAATTCCCAAAAAACAAAAACTCCGTAATGCCGAATACTACGATATGCAGTATGTATTTGACAAGCTCTATGCAGACAGCAAAAAGGGATTGAAATTCACCGATTTGGTAGAAATCATAAAAAGCCCCGAAAATATCAAACTTGCGTATAGAAATATGCGTAAGAATAAAGGCAGTAAAACGGCAGGAACGGACAAAAAGACGATAAGCGATTTGAATAAATGGAAGGAGGGCAGTTTAATCGCCCATGTTCAGCGGAAATTAGACTGGTACATTCCGCAGAAAGTTCGCAGAGTGGAGATACCAAAGGACAACGGGAAGACCCGTCCGCTGGGAATACCTACGATAATGGACAGGCTGATACAGCAATGTATTTTACAGGTTTTAGAGCCGATATGCGAAGCGAAATTCTTTGAACGCAGCAACGGTTTCAGACCGAACAGGAGTGCAGAAAACGCTATTGCACAGGCAGAGCGTATGATGCAGAATGTGAACTTGCATTATGTGGTCGATGTTGATATAAAATCATTTTTCGATAATGTCAATCACGGCAAACTGTTAAAGCAAATGTGGACTATGGGCATACAAGATAAAAAGCTCTTATGTATAATCTCGTCAATGCTGAAAGCAGAGGTCGCAGGAATAGGTTTTCCCGAAAAAGGCACACCACAGGGCGGTATCATATCGCCGCTGTTATCCAATATTGTTCTGAATGAGCTTGATTGGTGGGTGGCAAGCCAATGGGAAAATATCCCGACAAGAGAAAACTACATTAAGCGTATTTATGCAAACGGGACACCTGACAAATCAAAACAAGTAGTGCAATTACGCAAAACTGCATTGAAAGAGTGCTACATCGTGCGTTATGCGGATGATTTCAAGATATTTTGCAGACAACGTTCGGATGCAGTAAAAATGTTTGAAGCAACAAAGCTATGGCTCAAAGACAGATTGGGATTGGAAATCAGTCCCGAAAAGTCAAAGATTGTCAACCTGAAACGTCACTATTCCGAATTTCTCGGTTTTAAGCTGAAAGTGAGGAAAAAGGGAAAAAACAAACAGGGACAGCCAAAATATGTTGTGGAAGCGCACATTAAAGATAATAAACTTGTGAAAATCAAGGATTATTCCAAAGAAGTCATCGGTAAGATACGACAGACCTATAACAAGGGAATGGAGTACAAACTGGTACAGATGTATAACTCATATCTGATAGGTGTTCATAATTACTATTGCATAGCAACGCACGTAAATTTGGATTTTCAGAAAATCGCTTATGATGTCAAAAAGAGCCTTTACAACAGGCTGAAACACAGGATAACCAAAAAAGGTACTATCACAAACGGCTATATCCGAAAACAGTACGGAACAAGCCGTGAGGTGAGATTTATAGGTGGTCACGCTATCGTGCCTATCGCATACGTTCAGCATCGTGTCCCATTGGACAAGAAACGGAGTATCAACAAATATACACCGCAGGGGCGTGAAGAAATTCACAAAAGTCTTGATTGTGTGGATTTTGAAATTCTGCACTATCTTATGAATAATCCGTGCGGTAAACAGAGTGTTGAATATAACGATAATAGAATTGCTATGTACGTTGCGCAGAAAGGCAAATGTGCCATTACTAAGACAAAGCTTGCGGCAAATGAAATAGATTGTCACCATAAAACGCCTATTGAATACGGCGGTGGTGATGAATATCAAAATTTGATAATTGTTTCCGATAAGGTGCATATTTTAATTCATTCAAGCAATGACGAAACGCTGAAAAAGTACTTTGCATTGGTAAATCCTGATGAAAAGCAATTAACAAAGATAAATAAGCTGAGAATAACGGCACATATGCCTGAAATCTCAATAAATGGTGAATTGCTGACAGTCTGAATGTGTAAATTTGAACAAAAATGATTGTTGATGGAACGCCGTATGAGGGGAAACTCTCACGTACGGTGTGGGGCGGGGGAAAACTTGGAGATTACATCAAAGAGTTACCTATCGTTAAAAATGTCTACCCTGCGGAATATTCCGCAGGGGTGGCATACATCGTT
>JBJEQL010000205.1:0-2830 GCA_051881735.1 Oscillospiraceae bacterium | reverse complement strand
TTGTAAACGGAATAAGCCTCGGCAGCATTTACGCACTTATCGCTCTGGGCTACACAATGGTTTACGGCATTGCCAAAATGCTGAACTTCGCTCACGGCGATATTATTATGGTCGGAGGTTTTACGATTTTTACTGCAATGTCTACCGCATGGTGCCCTGTATGGATGTCGGTTCTTATCGGCATAGCTGTCTGCACCGTTCTCGGCGTAGTTGTAGAAAAGGTTGCCTATAAGCCCCTTAGAAATGCTCCACCTCTTGCAGTTCTTATTACTGCTATCGGCGTAAGCTACCTGCTCCAGAATGTTGCGCTTCTTATTTTCGGTTCGGCTTCACAGAGCTTCACTTCTATCGTAAAAAATGTTGCTCCTGTTACTATCGGCGGAGTTACTATTTCAATGGAAACCATTATTTCTATTGTAATTTCACTTATTATTATGATATGCCTTACAATTTTCATAAACAAGACAAAAGCCGGAAAGGCTATGCTTGCAGTTTCGGAAGACAAAGGCGCTGCACAGCTTATGGGAATAAACGTTAATGCTACTATTTCGCTCACATTTGCAATAGGTTCGGCTCTTGCAGGCGTTGCAAGCGCACTTCTCTGTTCGTCTTATCCTCAGATCAGCCCTTATACCGGTTCAATGCCCGGTATCAAGGCTTTCGTTGCAGCTGTATTCGGCGGTATCGGCAGCATCCCGGGCGCTATGATAGGCGGAATTCTCCTCGGAGTTATTGAAAATCTTTCAAAGGCATACATCTCCTCACAGCTTTCCGATGCTATCGTATTCCTTGTGCTTATCGTTGTTCTTATTGTTAAGCCTACCGGAATCATGGGCAAGAAGATAAACGAAAAGGTATAAGGAGGCGCAGGTCATGAAAAAAACTACTGTAAACAACATTATAACCTGCGGAATTGTCCTTGCATTCTTTATTATATGCGGTGCTCTTTCCTCGGCAGGCGTTCTCGGAAGCAAGCTCAGCGGTTTGCTTATCCCTATCGGAATATACATAATTCTTTCGATCTCGCTCAATCTTACAGTCGGCATCCTTGGTGAGCTTTCACTCGGTCATGCAGGTTTCATGTGCGTCGGCGCTTATGTCGGCGGTGTGTTCTCTATCCTTGTGCAGGACGTTATAACTGTATCGTGGCTCAGAATTGCAATTGCTATTGTTATCGGAGGATTGACTGCTGCCTTGTTCGGAGTTCTTATCGGCATACCGGTATTAAGACTCAGAGGTGACTACCTTGCGATCGTTACACTCGGTTTCGGTGAGATCATCAAGAGCATTGCAAACAATATTTATATCGTAAAGGATATCAACGGTCTGCATTTTTCCTTTGCTTCCCCTGTTTCCGGAGCAGACGCTGCAACGGCTGTTGACATTTTCAAAGGCGCACAGGGTATAAAAGCACCGCAGGATACTACCCTGCTTATTGTAGTTATTGTACTTATGATAAGCCTTATTGTGATCATGAACCTTGTTGATTCAAAGACAGGCCGTGCCTGCATGGCTATCAGAGATAACTACATCGCTGCACAGTCAGTCGGCATAAACGTTACCAAATACAGACTTGTTGCATTCGTTGTTTCTGCGGCTATCGCAGGTGTTGCCGGAGTCCTTTACTCACACTCACTTGCAGTTCTTGCACCTAAAAAGTTTGACTACAACCTTTCGATACTTATACTCGTATTTGTTGTTCTCGGCGGTCTTGGAAGCATGAGAGGTTCTATCATTGCTACTGTTATCCTCTATGCACTCCCTGAGATATTCCGTGAAGTCGGAGATTACCGTATGCTCATCTATGCAATCGTACTTATTGTAATGATGATATTCAAGAACGCTCCGTATTTCAAAAATCTTATGGAAAAAATAAAGGCGCTCCCCGTCTTTGAAAAGCTTAAACCAAAACAAAAGGTAAAAACTGCAGGAGGTGAATCCAAATGAGTGAAGCTGCACCTATGCTCGAAATAAAAAATCTTGCGATACAGTTCGGCGGTCTTAAAGCTGTTGATAACCTTAACCTCACGATAAAGAAAAATCAGCTTTACGGTCTTATCGGCCCTAACGGCGCAGGCAAAACTACCGTTTTTAATATGCTCACAGGTGTATACAAGCCCACCACAGGCACCATCTGCCTTAACGGAGAAAATATTACCGGCAAATCTCCTGCACAGATAAACAAGTACGGTATTGCCCGTACTTTCCAGAATATCCGTCTTTTCAAGGATATGTCTGTTCTTGACAATGTTAAAGTCGGACTTCACAACCAGAAGAAATACACCGGCATTGAGGGTGTACTCCGTCTGCCCCGTTATTTCAAGGAAGAAAAGGAAATGGACGAAAAAGCTATCGAACTTCTGAAAGTTTTTGAGCTTGACGGTGAAAAAGACACTCTTTCCTCAAACCTTCCATACGGTAAACAGAGAAAGCTTGAAATTGCCCGTGCGCTTGCAACAAATCCCAAGCTTCTTCTGCTCGATGAACCTGCTGCAGGCATGAATCCTAATGAAACAGCCGATCTCATGGACACTATCCGCTTTATAATAAAAAAATTTGATATGACCATTCTTCTTATTGAGCATGATATGAAGCTCGTTTCGGGAATATGCGAGGAAGTAACCGTTCTCAACTTCGGTCAGGAGCTTGCACAGGGCGTTACGACCGAAGTTCTCAACGATCCGAAGGTCATCACCGCATATTTAGGCGAATAAGGAGGAAAACCCATGTCAATGCTTCATGTAGAAAACTTAGAGGTTTATTACGGCGCTATCCATGCGATAAAAGGTGTTTCCTTCGATGTTGAACAGGGTGAGATCATCGCTCTCAT
>JBJEQL010000204.1:0-11585 GCA_051881735.1 Oscillospiraceae bacterium | reverse complement strand
TTATTGTAAGGCTCGTATCCGAATAATCGGTTATGTATATGTCGCTGCCACCCCCACCGCCTTCAAATTTCTTTTTCGCAAAAGCATATCCTGCTGCAAAGCCAGCGGCAAAACTCATTTTATTCACCTTCCTCCGTGTGTTCCTTTAAGATCACATTGTCACCGTCAACTTCAACTGTATAATCAATGCTTGTATCGCCATATTTGGTCGTGAAGCCGCTTAGATCGGATTTAAAAACGATTTTGGGCATTACTTCATCTACAATCGTACCGCCAAATCTCGTCACGCCACCCTTTCCCGGGGTAAAACCATAGCGCTCACTCTGCCTTGAACCTTCCGATTCGGATTTTTCCTGCCATACGAACATAAGGCCTTCCTTGCTGTCAATAGATGTTCCGCCATATACGGAATTAGCCTTGACCCTTGATTCAAGCTTCCTTTCGGCCGAATTTTTGTATTCAGCAAACGACATCTGCATTGACTGAGCGCCAAGCGATGCAATGATGTGATTTTTTGTGTATCGGACATCCATTCTCTGAATTATGAGATCTTCGATGTTTGTTTCAAACAGGGCATTGAGGTCGGGTGTCTGAAATACAACAACATCTTCGCAGCTCCACCCTTTATATGAATGCCGCATATAATCCGCTGCCGATCTGCAGGCTGCTTCCCCAAAAAGATAATCTCCTTCAAGCGTTTCGGTTTCGTACCACGGTGAAAGCACTCCGCCGTATGTGTAAACATCACCGCTTTCGCTGTCTGTTGCAACCACTTTCGTTATGGCTCTTTCCGACTGCATGAATATTTCGCTTATATGATCGGGATCGGTTCCGTCAACCGAATCAGAGCTTTCACCGTAAACATTCAGCTCAAGATGCCCTGACGGCTGTATACAGAAATATCCTCCATAAAGCTTGGAAGCCTCTTCAATGATCCTGTTGCAGCCTTTTCCTTCAAATTCGCTTAAATACAACTCCATTCCGGACGACTTGCTGTAGCTGAAAGGTACATCAAACAGTCCGAATGCATCTCCGACAACCTCGTCCATTTTGTATGCGACCGACTTGCCGTCAGAGCCCTTGTCCACATATCTGTCCTTGTAGAACGGTATACTTGAATTTATGGTCTTAGTCGAAACTGTAATAGACAGTACATTCTTTGAAACAACGGACGCAGATGTTAGGACCAGTTCGCAGCTTAACTCCGAAAAGCTTACTTGCATATTCGGAGTTAAATTCTGCAGCACATTTTCTGCATTTTCAGCGTATGCTCTGCAGCTGAACTGTCCGGTCGTCAAGCCGTACATTCCGTAGTTCGGCGCAGCTGAGGAAAAACGCATATCGGCAAGATGATCCTCGTCAAAAATATACTGATTTTCTCCAAGTGTAAGCTTGTATTCCTTACCCTTGTGCATAATCTCTATATCATCTAAGCTAAAGTCCGTCAAAGCGAATCTCGGGGCAGCTTGCATTTATCTGCATATTGTAGGTGTTGTCTGCTTCGTTGTAAATTTCCGCTGTTATCGTCGGAAAATCAAACGGAGCCGAATTGAGCAGGGGAGCAGCGTATGTTATAGGAAGCTTTGCTGTACCGACAGCCTTTGCCGCAAGCTGCATAGCCTTTGCGCATATCTCACCCGGGACTTCTTCAAGGAACGCCGAAATCGTTACCGATTTTCCGATAACGATTCGGTCGTTTTCGCTTGGAGCCTCTCCCGTGAGTGTATCGTAAAACTTTTTCCCCGATACAGCTGTGAACAGTTCTTTTCCCTCGGCTGATATGTAGCCTGCCGCCGAAGATGTGTTGTCATAAACAGGTGCTTCGGTTACGCTGTAAGAACCGCTGATAATGTATTCGGAAAGGTCCACAGCATCATCGCCTGAACCAAAACGTAAGATCGGAGCTAATTCACTCATTAATTGCCACCTTCTATATCAATATTTTTCTGCTGCTCGGTAACGACCTTTGCAACTTCCTTTCCATCCATAGTGAGCGTTATGTCAATTGGTATAACAGCGGATAATGTTCCTGCACTGCCGGTACGCCCCTGAACGGAAGAGGACGGAACTGATGAACCCGAAGATACCGATGTACTCGATACCGCAGCTGTGGAAACGCTTGCCTGCTTAGTTGAAACTGCATTGTCGAGAAGCTCACGGAATTCCGGAAGAGCATTGAACAACGCTTCCTGAATTGCATTCTGATTGGCATTTATGCCCTCTGCAAGTGCTTCTGCATAGCTTTTTCCTGCTTCGACGAAATCATCGTAGCCGGATGCGGTGACCTCCGCCGCTATTTCGTTTCCGAGCTTTTCAAACTCTGCATAATCAGAGGTAAGTCCGTTTAATTCGTCCGCACCAAGCCTGTCAAGCTGATTTGCGAATATAAGAGCCTCTTCCGGATCCAGTCCGATAAGCTCCTGCAGCATTGACTTAGGTACTCCCTTGTCAGCAAGAGATTTTATCCTTTCAAGCAGCGTTTTTCGGGCTTCAACCTTTTTTCCGTAATCGCTTATGCCGTAGGTCTTGGTGACATCACCGCTTCGCTTATTGGTTTCGGAGGTCACGCTGAACGTGTCTGCTTTGTTAAGGCTTGCACTCAGGTTCTCCACTTCCGAAATGATCGATGTAAGCTCGCTGTGCTTCTTCGAGGTTTCCTCTGCGGCTTTTTTATCATTTTCGGCAATGATCTGCCAGTATCGGGTGTATTCCGCACTGCTGTATTTTGCATCACTTTCAAGCTTAGTCCTGAGTCTGGACTTGACCTCGTCTTCATCTATCCACCCACGGGCAAGCCGATACTGCAGATCTTCATAGAACTTTTCCATTTCGTCTTCAAGGTCTTCGGCAGTATCTCCGATTTTGGTTTCTGCGGTTTTTCCTGCGTCCGAAATACTGTCCGCCGTACCCTCGATGCCGTTCAGGAAATTCTGCAAAGCCTCTTCGTTCTTCTTGCCGTTCTTGTTGTAATAATCGGCAATAGCACTTGATTCGGGCATATTTGACTTGTAGGTGTATGTTTCTCTTTCAGCTTCAAAAAGCTCCTGCCAAGCTTCAAGCATAGCAGTTTTCTTGCTTTTCAGATACTCAATGTTCTTATCGAGCAGAAGATCTATTTTGCCCATTCTGTCAGCACCGAACTCTTCGGCAAGCGCATTATAGGTTTCCTGCGAAAGCTTTGTAGGGTCATATCCGACCTCTTCACTCGACAGCTCCTTCATAGCAGCTTGATATTTTTCAAGAGCGTCAGAAGTTTCCGAGATCATTTCTTCAAGCTCTGACTTGGTTTTGCCGATATAAAGCTCTGAACTTTCTCTGTCGGGAGAAGTATCAATAGAAAGGAACGCATTTAACTTTTCGCCCGTCCTTGTAAGCTTATCGGCAACGCTGTCCACAGCTTTGTCGTATGCGGAAGCAAGATTTTTCATCGTGACTTCTGCCGTATCGTTCCAGTTGTAACCGATAAGACCTTCCGCAATTTCGGTTGCAATAGTAACAGGTACATCAATAAACGCTGTTGCAGCCGCATTTATAAGCGCAGAAGCAAGTCCGAGCAGGATTTCGGGCGCACGTTCTATAAAAATAGGAACTGCGTCAACTAAACCATCGCATAAAGCTTCTATAATGTCTGTCGCACAGTTCAGCAGCTCGTCCACATTGTCAAGCAACGCCGCCGCAAGCGATGTAATGCACTCCATTGCAGCAGGGATAAGCTTCGGCAGCGCACCGGTAATTCCGTTTGCGATCGTAGTTATGATGCCAAAAGCCGCATTTGTTACCGAATATGTATTTCTTGCAAGAAAATCCCCAAATGAAACGAGCATTTTCTCCGCCGTCTGCGCAAGTGTGGGCGTCATATTGCTTATGGTATCTACCAGCGTGATAAATACCGTTTCGGCAGACGACATAATAATATCAGCGTTTTCGTTTAAACCTTCCGCAAGCGAGGTTATAACGTCCGAACCCACCGAAACTATATCGGGAAGATAGTTTGCGACCGCTTCGCCAAGAACATTTCCTATCGACTTGGAAAGTGCAGTTACGCCGCCTTCTTCAAATGCTTCGGAAAGCTTGTTTATGTAGCCGTTAGCAAGCGTTACAACGTCAGAAAGCGGCTCTGAAACGCTTTCATAGAAATTAATACCGAAAACTTTTGCCGAGTTTTTCAGCTTCGCAAGCGATGTGTCAAGGCTCTTCGTCATTACCGAGTAAGCATCGTCAAGAGCCGTGCTGTTGACCGCCATTTCGTCAAGCGTTTCGTTGAAAAGCTTTGAACCGTTGCCCGTTAGTACAAGCACCGAGTTGAGCGCTTCCACCGAGCCGAACAGCTGTGCCATAGCTTCCGAATCGCCGTTTGTCGCAGCCTGAATGTCAGCCATAAAGCCGGACAGACCCTTTGCTTTGAGCGCAGATGCGGAAAAATCTATCCCCATTTGCTTCGCAGCCTTTGCAGCGCTGTCCGAAGGCGTTATAATGTTGGAGAGTGCCGCTTTCAGTCCTGTCATTGCGCTTGCTGTGTTTATACCGTTTGCAGTCAGCGCAGCAACAGCGGAAAGCAGCTCGTCCACCGATACGCCTGCAGCCGAAGCCGTAGGCACAACATTACCGATACTGCTTGCGAGTTCGCCGAATGTCGTCTTGCCCTTGTTCTGCGTTACAAGGAACTTGTTCGCAAGGCTCTCCGCTTCGCTTGCAGCCATACCGTAGGCATTGAGAACAGTCGTTAAGCCGTCAACAGCGGTCGTGGTATCAGTAAAACCGCCCTTCGCCGCCTTTACTGCTGCCGAAACAAGGTCGAGTGCGTTCGCTGTGTCACCGGTTGCGGATATCGTCTGATAAAGAGCCTCGTTCAGCTCCTCCGCAGCCGTTCCCGTGTCGAGCGACATCTCTTTAACTCTGGAAGAAAGCTCGGCGATTGAAGCAACTGTTGTATCGGCAATTGAAGCAACCTTGTTTACGCTGTTTTCATAGCTTTTTCCGACATTTACGGCGAGACCTCCGAGTGCAGTTATTGCACCGGAAGCAGCGGTCACAGCCGTTCCGACAGCCTTGAAGCCTGCGCATATCGCATTCGCAGCGCTCAAAGCAACAGATTTGACTTTTGAAAAGACTGTTGAAGTTTTTGAAACGCTGTTATTTAAATTATTTACCTCAGTTTGAGGATTTTTAAAAGCATTACTTAGTTCTTTTTCAATGTTTTGTGCCGCACTTGAAGTTGTTGATATGGAATTTTCAAGCTTTTCGCACATCGTATTGATTGCTTCGCACATTGCATTGATCGCTTCATTTGTGCCGGTTTCGGCTCTTTTCATCGTTTCAGAAAGCGAATCACTTATTGCTGATGCAGCTTTGGAAGTATCTGCTTCGGCAGTTGTTAAAGCTTTTTCAAGCGGTTTGGCATCTCCGCCTATCTCAATAACTACTCTTCCGTCTCCGGCCACTTCTTCTCACCCCTGTTTCTCTCTTCAAACTGTTTTCTGACCTGTTCCGAGCGTGTACGGACTTCTTCAAGCATCGCAGCGTCACGCTCTTCGGCGGTCGCATATCTGCGCTTTCTGCCGTGGTTCGATAAAGCAAAGCGTTCCTGCAGCGACTTAATGCGGCTGCGTTCGTGCTTATCCTTTATTTTGTTTGTGTCTGTACCCCTTATCTGCATAACTGATATAAGCTGAGTGTCATCGGTAAGTCCTGCGAATAACGCCGAGAATTCCCACCAATGCAGCTTTGCGGTGCATAGATCTATTCCATACTGCTGCCGAAAAGCGGCAATGAAAAGCTTCCAGTCCTGATCAAAGCTGTAAACAGGTTTTTTGTGCTTGCTTTCCGAACCTCCGCCCTTTATTTCCGAGCCGCACAGATAGAATTTCAGAAATTCATGTATCGCCGCTTTTATATCCGAAGGAGCTTTTCCACGATAAAAAGCGGCAATATATCGTGCAGTTGCAGCATTGTCGTTATTGTTCTGCGCCATTTCAAAGCTGCAGAAAATACGGAAGTCGGGGTCAATGCACAGCTTTTCTTCTCCTACGGTCACATGATCGGGAAATTTACTGTATGTCATTTCTTATTGCGTTTTACATACGGAACTTTTTCTACCGTCAGTTCGATCTGCGGCGCAGCGTTGTCCTTTAAACCGTTCCGAATATCCGAGATGTGTGCGCTGATAATACTGCTTATGTATTCGGCTGCGCTCACAAGGTTGAGCATATCTTCGTTCGGAGTGCCGATCTCGAAGATCTCCTGCGCCTTTGCTTCTCCGAGCGCCGAAACGATGACCTCGGCAGCAGCGTCCGCTTCTGCAACAGAGTTTTTGATTGTGTTGTTTTTATTAAGCACATTGACAGCCGCTGTGAAGCTGAATATTGCAGCAATAAGCTTTCGTGAAGGAAATACCGTAAAGCTCTGTCCTCCGATGCCTATATCCACACCATTGTCCTTTAACTGAAAATTCTCCATAGTTTTTTACTCCTTTGTATAAAAATTCACGGTTTTGCAGGTCAGAATTTTGACTGCAAAACCGTGATATGTTTATATATTTTCCGTGATAAGCCTTATGTTCCCTCGGTTTCGGTATTATCGGAAGCAGCTTCGGGGTGCTTTTCGATCCAATCATATGGAACAGGCTTGCCGCTGATGCCCTTTAACGAGCATTCAAAAGCCGCATTGTCGCCGCTTTCACCGCCGCCGTCCGATGTGACTGCAACAGATACGCTTCCAACTTCGCCCATACCGCTCAGACGGTTGAGATATGCGTAGTTTACAACTACTTCCTGACCTGTACCGTACTTCAAGCCGTCAATGAAGTCCTGCGCAGCGTCACCGATATAGCGGTCGAGTTTCGGCGCAAATGTGCGCTGTGTACCTGTCTTGGACGTGTTCTTGCCCGATCTGATATAGTTTTTGTCCTTTTCCTCGGGGTCGAGTGTTGCATCGACCGTCTTCGCTCCCATTTCGATGACCGCAAATTCATCGGGATCGATCTTGGTGAAATCCGTTTCGGCTTTATTACCGGAAACATCGATCGCAAGCACCATATCGTCAGAAAGGACATATCCCGTGTAGTCCTTTTTGGGCTTTGCCGTGTCCATAAGCGTTTTTAATGTTAATCCTGCCATGATTTATTCCTCCTTGTGTTTGTTGTAAATTAAAACTACCTGCCCCTGATAGATATATGAACCGTTCGGTTCAGCAACTATCGGAGAAGGATTCGCCGCAAGCTTCGCAGAAAATACCTGCCATGTCGTTCCGTTGAGCGAACGCGCCTTTGATACTATCCTGTCAGCCGCTTCGGATATCCTTGCAATGACTGCTTTCTGCTCTGTTCCTCGGGCAAGCAGCTGAATAACAAGCTCGGATTTCTCCGAACCGTCAAGATATCGCTTTATCAGCCTTCCGCCTGCAGGAAGTATCGAAATGTTGTCGCCTGCGCCGAGCCTGCCTATCTTCTTTATCCCCGAAGCCTTTGAAACAGCTTCGAGCATTTCCGATATATGATCCATTGCTTTCACCCTTTCATATTTCTTTCGTAAGTGCTTATCCAGTCGGGCAGATATGCATCTTTGGCTTTTTCAAACCATTTACTGCTTGCAAGCGGATTCGGGTCGGGGACAGCCGCAGGCAGTTCATATTGAGTCGCCGCATAAGGCTCGACCCATTGAACGGTCGTCAGATCGTCCGAGCTGTTGACTATGGCAGACCTTTTCAAGGTTCCCGTGTCTTCCTTGCAGTATATGTTGCTGTCCTTTAACACCTGATTTCCAAGCGCAAAGTCAGCCTCACGCCTGCTTTCTTCGATTTTTGCCATAATGCGCTCGGTATCAAAATCAAGCCGAACATTTACGTCACCGAATCCCATGTCCGCCCCTCCTTTAGGTAAGTCCTACCTCGTAATGGTGCAGCCGCTTGTCATCATATATCGGTTCAATGGTCTTGACGGTGTAAACTCTGCCGCCGAACTTGACCCTCTGAGCAAGCAAGGTTTTGCCATCGACCGTTTCGCCTTCAAGTGCGAATGGTATCGTGCAGCGTGAATTAGTGCAGTCGAAGAACAGCAGCGCATTGAGCGTTACCTCCTGCGATTTTACATCACGTACGACCGAGCGTGAAGGCTCTATCCTGATATGTTCAAGCGGCGCAGAAATACTCTCTGTGACCGCCCATTCATCACCGAACTCGTTGATAAGCTCTGCATTGTGTATAAGTAAGCGTTTCGGAATTGCAGCTGTCATAAGCTCCTCCCTAAAAGTCCAACGCTTTCAAGCAGCGTAATGGCGTAAGCAGAAACAGGCGGAGTTTTTCCGTCACTTGAAGAACTGCCGCCCGAAGTATAGCTGAACTTGCCGAGCGAAACCTGTGAAAATCCACCCGAGTTCAAAGCTTCAACGCCGCCGTTGTCCGCCATGTACTTGACCTGCACCACCGTTGCTTTTTTTACCTTGTCAAGAACAACTCCCGAAATATCTCCCGATGATTTTCCGAGCGTGAGATCGAAGATAATATCGGACGCAGCTTCAATAAGAAAGGGGAGATCCTCAGGAACCTCCCCACTAAAACGCTGTTTGTAATACTGCTCGTCAATATAGCCGCTCATTACTTGATATCGGACGCTTTAAGCGTGATGTAACCAACGCTTACGCAGCCTTCGGTGCTGAACTCTGCCACTTCGATGATGTCGCCCTCTTTGCAGTCGGAAACGTCCTGAGCAGTTCCGGATGTAAGGGAAGTGCCGCCGAAGTCCGAAGAGCTCATGCCGTAAACAGCACGGGAAGAGGGATTCTTGCGATACTGCAGAGTGTTATCCTTCGAGCCTGTTGTAACGGTGATCTTGGTCTTGCCCGATGTGCTACCGGGAGCAGTAGTGATCTCAAGCATACCGGGAGTGTAAACTGCTCTGATAGCAATGGAACGAAGTACCTTGTGGGCGTAAACGATACGACCCTGAACCGCACTTGCGCCGATGTACTTGCCCGAACCCGAAAGGTCCTGAAGGTGTACAGGAACGGAGAACTCTTCCGCTCTTGTGGCAAATCTCGGGTGACCTGCGATCATGGCGAGGTTTGCGGTGTTGTCGTTCCATTCAATGACGTTAAAGCCTGCGATCTTGCCCACAACGCCGCTCTGAACTACTGCGTCATCGAGATCGCGAGCGTTGATAAACTGCGGACAGGTGAGCATAAGAGCGTAAACTTCGGGAACGACAAGCAGATAACGCTTTCCGTCATCGGGAATGTTCGCCTTGCTCATAGCTGTGCGGATAGATACGATAACGCTGTAAATGCTGTCCGATGTAAGCGCCCTTACTCCCATAGGCGTAGAGCCTGCAAGAAGAACGGATGCACCGTCGTTGTCTTCCACAGTCGCAAGGGAATAACCTGCGCTGTCAAGTCTGTCTGCAACAAGATTATCGGGAACGGTCTGCGCATCGTAGCCGTCGATGATCTCGTTTACAGCCTTATCCTTGTCAATGACGAAATTCTCGTATGTAGTGGAGCCTGTGCCGGCCTTGATACCGTTCGCCTTGTCGTAATCGGAAACAGCGACCTCGGTATCTCTTACGGGGATCTTTACTACGCCTGCAGAAGGCGAGCCTTCATAATCATTGTTGAATACAACTCCGACCTTGAGAACGCTCTCGGAACGGAGCTTTGCGAGTACAAGATTCGAGTATCTTGTCTGTGATTCATGTGCCATAGATTTTTACCTCCATTTAAAGTTTAATGTGTGGGTTTCGTGCAAGAAATGCAGCTTCGACCCCGTCTTTGTTTTTTGAGCCGCCCGAAAGGTCAACGCCCGTTGTAATGCCTTTAGGCTCGGAAGCACCGCAGAATGGCGGGTATTTCTTTACTACCTCATCAATAGCCTGCTCAATGCTTACGCTGTCGCTTACCTTCGCCATAGCGAGCGCAATAACATCGTCAACGGCTTCGGACTTTACCCCTTTGGAATACGCCGTGCATCGAGCTTCCGCCGCTTCTGCACGTTTCTCTGCTTCTGCCTTGCCGTTCTCCGCAGCGGTTACCTTTTCTGCGGAAAGCTGTTCGGCGGTCTTCTGGCTGTCCTGCCATGCCCTAAACGCTTTCAGCTCGTCCTTTGTCGGCATTCCTTTGCGCTCTCTTTCAAGGCGCTCCTTGACAATACCGTCAACTTCTTTCTGTGTGAAGGTCTTTTCCGCACCCTCGTTCGTAGATACAGCATCCGCGTTTCCTGCGTTGCCCTGTGGATCACCTCCGCTGTTTTCAGCCGTCTGATTGGTTTCGGTTACGGTTGTGTTTGTTTCTGCCATTGATATTACCTCCGTTTATAGCCTGTCGGCTTTGTATTCCGTGCGGATTTTAACGCCGTTCAGCACGTTTCGGGCATAAAAAGAGCGCCTTGCAGTTGACTGCAAAACGCTTATTACCGTTATTAATTTAATGAAAAAGTGCATTTTATAATGATTTTTCACCGTTTTTGTACGAAATTTGCGATTAACTCATTTGACAACCGTAATTACATCTGCTTAACTAATTCAGACATATGACGTCTCATACGCTCGTCATATTCTCGTGACGGATGCCAAGCTCTTTTATCTTCCGTTTCCGTACGCATTTCCCTCACCATAGCCGACAGAAGCAGCAGATAATTGATGCTGTCGCCGATCTTCTCGTCCCACATTTCTATGGGATATTCCTTGCCGTTTTCAACACCTTTGAGCATATCATAGACCGATACTGTGTGCTTGCACATCATGCCTGCAAGAGCAGTTTCGGGTTTGCATTTCTGTAAAGCTGCCGCCTGCTTGAAGTTGTGAAGCCTGTCTTCCGTTGCGTATTCGTCAGCCTTTTTGCAGAGAGTAGCTTCACATCGGCTTATCTGCTCGTGAATTATTTCGTTGAATTTTTCGGTTGTCATAATATCATTTTCCTTTCGTTCAGGCATAAAAAATCCGCCTATTTTCGGCGGTTGACGGTTATAAAAAACTCGAGTATAGCGCACTAAATTCTGCCGTACTGTCGCATACGTCTTTTGATATGCCTTTTGCGGCGGATGCAATGTGCAGCATAAACGCTCATATCAGGCGCAGGTGGAGCAAAAGCACATCTGTAAAGCTCCCAATACATAATATCACCTTCTTTCGGGCATAGAAAAACCGCCTTTGTTATAAGCGGTTAAAATATAGGCTTAAATGTGTGCCTGCAGTTCACTCCGTTTATGCTTGCCCACTCAAATTCAAGTGCCGGTCGAACTACTTCATCATCAAAACTTTCACTAAATACTCTTACAACTTTACCCTCTGCTTTGAGTACTGTTCCGTGTTTCAAAAGGTATTTGATGATAAGTTTATCTATGAGTTTTTTCACGAGATTTCATTCCTTTCGTGCATAAGAAAACCGCCTCGATCTCTCGGGACGGTTTTGATTTTTGCCTTAACTTGCTTTGCCTTTGTTTGTTTTGGAATCTGTTGAATTTTCGTATTTTTCATTTAACTTTTTTTCAAGCAGTTCCAATTCATCGGGATCCTTGGTATCTAAATTACCAAAGGGAACATTTTTTACTTCTTTCATACAAATTCCTCCTTACATAAATTTTATGCCACAGCTGTCACA
>JBJEQL010000203.1:0-2862 GCA_051881735.1 Oscillospiraceae bacterium | reverse complement strand
TTCTGACAATCCTTGACTACGGTGGACTTTCCCTCTTTAACTACCGTACCTGCAATTCCTTCTCCATACTCCAGACTAAGGCCTGTCAGATCTGCTCCGCCGATAGTAAAGGACGGATAAATTTTTTTATCACCGTTTACGTTGTAAAACCAGATCGTGCCTGCCTCGGCGCCAACTGCCTTTACTACTTCACCAAGACTGGTGCGCAAAGCTTCTTCCAGCGATTCAGCTTTCTGAAGCAATGTAGTGATCTCCCAGACCACCTGCGTATACTCAATTTTTGTGTTCTGTTTACTCATTTTTTCACCTGCATTTTACTGCTTTACCCTTTCCGTTTGGCAAGTTGATGCTTTTCTTGAAGCGGTTTATTTAAGTTCTGCATATTACCTGCCGATATTTCCTTCATTTGCACGTTTTTTACTTGAATATTTTATGTTGCCAAAGTATTACCATAAGTTACTTCTTTTATAAAATATATTTTACAAACAGTATATCATAATTCTTGCCAAAAATCAAGTGAAATAGGTCTTTTAATCATATCTTAGATCACACTCTTTTCCGACACCCCGAAAGCATACAACATAGCAAAATCAAAGCGTGACTGTGATTATGGCAGTCACGCTTGATTCTTGTATAGTAACAGTTTTACCGGGGTGCCTGGAAATCAAATGCGGTTGGCATACTTTTCAGAACCCCTTGAGGGGTAAGGGCCGTACCAAGCCCTTTAAAAGCTTTTGCAAACCACCCATTTAACGGATGATTTTGATTATCATTTCAGTGTGGCGCAAAATCAACTATGTGTTATTGATTATTGCAGTCAGACCGTTTTTGATAATACTGCTTATATATTTCAAGGTGGTCGCCTTATCATATTTTATATTGCCTTTCAGCCACTCGATGATTATTCCGGAGATGCCTTCGGTGTAAAATGTGATAACGAGCTTTTTATATTCTTCGGGCAGATTTTTATTTAAAGCTTTTTCTGCACTTGAAACTATCAGGTTTCCGATCTCAAAAAAATCATTGTATAGAAATATTTTCAGCTCGTCACGGCCAACGGAGTCGTAAACGCTGTTTAAGATATGCTGATTTTTTTCAAGATAATCCATTACGAATAAAATAGCGTCTTCGTAATCAATGAGCAGGTCAAAGCCTTTAAATATCTCAATGGCTTCCTGCTCAAATGTCCATTTCAGCAGATCTCTTGTATCTGTAAAATGATAGTAAAAGGTCTTGCGGTTAAGTCCGCAGTCCTCAACGATCTCTCGTACAGTTATTTTTGAAAAAGGCTTTGTCTGCATAAATCGTTTCAGCGATTCGGACAGAGCCTTTTTTGTGTACATACTTGTAACTTCGTGTTTCATGTAATCGCCTCCAAATTTATTATACAGCTGTCCGGCAAAAATTTCAACGGTCAATCTCTTTTGTTTGACCGTTAATTCGGGATATTTGTCCGTATTTTACACATTAGACCGGAATTAACCGTTTTATTTTTTGCCCGTATAGTCTATATTTATCTTATCAAATATGGAAGGCGGTCATCGCAGAAAATGAAAATATATAAATACAGTATAACGCTGCAAACCCAGCTGGGTGAGAAAAACGGGATTCTGACAAGATGTGCCGCTCAGAACTGCGGTTGTGAAAGAGGTTTTATCGAAATACTGGGCGAGAAAAATCCGTATACCGCAAAGATTGAGCCGAACGGAAAATGCAGTATGAACGGAACGCTGAAAACTATCGTCAGCAAATACAAATTTCAGGGTGACGGCTATATCTATCCCGACAAGCTTGAGATCACTCTGCAAGACGGAAAAAACAGTCTGCTTATGCAGGGAGTGATAAAGGAGGTCATTTACGAGAATGAAAAAGTTTTATGAAAAGGTCATTACTCAGCCTGTTGTAATAACCGTGATATTCGTTCTGTTGACAGTATTTTTTGCATTGTGCAAGCCGCTTATCCCGGTAAATTACGATATGAACGACTATCTTCCCGATGACAGCCGCTCCACGGTATCACTTGATGTTATGGAGCAGGAGTTTGACGGAGGAATACCGAATGCAAGAGTAATGCTTAAAGATGTTACCATTCCGCAGGCACTTGATTACAAGGATAAGATAGAGACGGTAGACGGTGTTGACGATGTAATGTGGCTGGACGATTCCTGTGATATTACACAGCCTGTTGAAACTATGGATAAAAGTACCGTAGAAACCTATTACAAGGACGGAAATGCGCTGTTGACGGTAACTATCTCCGAGGAGAAAAATCTGTCTGCGGTGAATGAGATACAGGATATTATCGGCGAGAATAATTCCATGACAGGTTCTGCAGTATCTACCGCAGTTGCAACGGAAAGCACCGTAAGCGAAATATCGCTTATAACGGTAATTGCGGTGATCTTCGTAATTTTAGTGCTGCTTCTGACTACAAATTCATGGATAGAGCCTGTTGTAATTATGGCAGGCTTGGGCGTTTCGCTGATGATAAACGCAGGCAGCAATATAATTTTTGGAGAGATAAGCTTTGTAACAAATGCCGCAGGAATGATACTCCAGCTTGCGGTATCGCTTGATTATTCGGTTTTCCTGCTGCACCGCTTTGAGGAAAGCCGAAAGGAATTTTCAAGTCCGAAAGAAGCTATGGCGGACGCTCTGACAAAATCTACAAGCTCTATTCTGTCAAGCGGACTTACCACTGTTATCGGCTTTCTTGCCCTTGGACTTATGCGCTTTAAGATAGGTCCCGACTTAGGCTTTGCTCTTGCAAAGGGTGTTGCAATAAGTCTGATATGCGTGTTCATTTTTATGCCCTGTCTGACAATGCTTACCTACAAGCTGCTTGACAGGACACGTCACCGT
>JBJEQL010000202.1:0-2866 GCA_051881735.1 Oscillospiraceae bacterium | reverse complement strand
AGTTTCCATTTCAAACGGCTTTATGAGAACATAAGCGTTCTTTCTGCTCATGACCTGTTTTTCGATATAAACATTGCGGCAAGGTGTCGTAACAACAAAGAACGGCTTCTTTGCAGAGTTTAAATCGATCCTGTGGATGACCTCAAGTGCGTCTGCCGCAGGCATAAGAGCATCGCAGATAACAATATCCGGCTGTTCCGAACGAATACCATTCAGAACTGCACTTCCGTCACTTTCACATTCGGTCACGGAATAACCTTTTGAACTGAGTGCTCCTGCCATTTTTTTGCTGAAATCTGTTGAATTATCGGCAATAAGAATTTTAACATTAGCTGACATAATTATACCTCCTAAATTTTCTTCTTCCATATTTTACCATTTATTTTTAAGAATTTGTGTCGAAATAAGAACCTACCGGAAACTTTTCATCGCAATACTCGACATAATTAATTCTTAATTTGGCAAAAGTTTTATTTTCCGCACCTTATTCTGAACCCTAAAATCGCTGAAAGCCCCCAAAAAGTCACCTAAACCCGTTTAGTATTCAAATGCAGTCTTTTTCCCGAAAATTTTACGTATTTTGTCAGTATGTGTATGATTATGCCTGCAAAAATTTTCTCCCCAAAATAATAATACAATTTATTTACAAATTTGTCAATAATTTACAGCTATTAATATCTTCCAAAAATTACGGTTTTGGTTTATTAATATTTTACAAAAAGGTTAATAAATCATAAATTTTATGTGTACCATTTTTGTGTATATTCTGTACAAAAGCAAGTGCCCTGCTATCATATAACATTATTAAAGCGATGTAATACTAATCGGGGATCAGTATAAAAAAATAATTTTTCAATAAAAATCAAAAAACTGCTTGACAAAGGATAAAAGTGGTGCTATAATTTGGATATATTCAGAAAAGCGATGATGGGAAAAAAGACCTTTTCGTTATCTTCAGAGAGCTGCCGTGTCGGTGAAAGGCAGCGTTGCGGTTTGGTTATAACTCGTCCCTGAGCTGTTCGCCGAAATTTCAGTAGGTGGAATCGGGTTCTCCCGTTATAGAGATACGCATTGGATATCATTTGATTGAGATGCGGTGAGGGCGGATCATCTGATCCGAACAAGAGTGGTACCGTGGAAGTTTACGCTTTCATCTCTTATTTGAGATGAAAGCTTTTTTATTTTGGGGTTCTCTAAAAACCGGAACACGAGCAGATTTTCGTACATGACTTACATCAGCTGCAAGGCAACAAACCGCAGTAATACTTGATGTATTACAAGGTTTGTTAACGCAGCAGATGATGTGAGTCATAGAAAATATGCCGTGAAGGAGGTTTTTAGAGGTTCCCTTTGTCCGAAAAAGTTCCTGCCAAAAGCAGAAGCACCCAAAAAAGCCTGCCGCAAGCAAGCTTTTGAGCCGTAAGCCACAAGCGAAAGGTTATGCCGACGGTCACAAGCCTAAGGTCACAAAAACGGACACCCGACAGAACACTATTCCTCCCGCAAAAACAGGAAAGGAAATTTGCTATGAAAAATTTTGAAAACTATTCAAGAAGATATTTTATGCCCTCCGCGCCTTGCTTCGATTGGGTAAAGAAAGATTATGTTGACAAAGCTCCCGTTTGGTGCTCCGTTGACCTTCGTGACGGCAATCAGGCACTTATTATCCCTATGTCACTCGAAGAAAAGCTCACATTCTGGAAACACCTTATTAAAGTAGGATTCAAGGAGATCGAGATCGGCTTCCCTGCTTCTTCCGAAACAGAATATGAATTCTGCCGCACACTTATCGAACAGAACCTCATCCCCGATGATGTTACTATTCAGGTCCTCACACAGTCAAGAGAGCATATTATTGCAAAGACATTCGAAGCGCTCAAGGGCTGCAAAAACGCTATCGTTCATCTCTACAACTCAACCTCCGTTGCACAGCGTGAACAGGTTTTCAAGAAGTCTAAAGAGGATATCATAAAGATCGCTGTTGAGGGTGCAAAGCTCTGCAAGGAATACCGCAGCAAGACCGAAGGAAACTTCCGTTTTGAATATTCCCCCGAAAGCTTCACCGGAACAGAACCCGAGTTCGCTCTTGAAATATGCAACGCTGTAATTGACGTTTGGCAGCCGACAGCTGAGGACAAGGTTATTATGAACCTCCCCGTAACCGTTGAAGAAAGTATGCCGCACGTTTACGCTTCACAGATCGAATATATGTGCAAGCACCTCAACAACCGTGAAAATGTTATTGTTTCGCTCCACCCACACAACGACAGAGGCTGCGCCGTTGCAGATACAGAGCTTGGCTTGCTCGCAGGTGCAGACAGAGTTGAGGGTACACTCTTCGGCAACGGCGAACGTACCGGCAACGTTGATATTATTACCGTTGCAATGAATATGTTCTCACACGGCGTTGACCCAGAGCTCGACTTCTCCAACATTCCCGAGATCACCGAGGTTTACGAGAAGATGACCCGTATGCACGTTTACGAACGTCAGCCTTACAGCGGTTCACTCGTTTTCGCAGCATTCTCCGGCTCACATCAGGACGCTATCGCAAAGGGACTCAAGTGGCGTGAAGAAAAGAATCCTCCGCACTGGAACGTCCCCTACCTTGCTATCGACCCGAAGGATGTCGGCAGAGAATACGAGGGCGATGTTATCCGTATCAACAGCCAGTCCGGCAAGGGCGGTATCGGATATCTTATGGAGCAGAACTTCGGCATCAATATGCCTCCTAAAATGCGTGAAGCGTTCGGCTATCATGTCAAGAGCGTTTCCGACCACGCTCACAAGGAGCTTCAGCCGTCCGAAGTTTACGATGTATTCAAGAACAATTACCTTAACATAAGCGATAAATTCACCGTTTCCG
>JBJEQL010000201.1:0-2877 GCA_051881735.1 Oscillospiraceae bacterium | reverse complement strand
TTTTTATGTCACAAATAACAAAAAAGGCTTTAGCTCAATCTTTAAAAAATCTGCTATTAAAGAAACCGTTAAACAAAATAACTATCAATGATATTGCAGATGATTGCGGTATTAACCGAATGACCTTTTATTATCATTTTAAGGATATATACGATTTGGCAGAATGGACCTGTCTTCAGGAAGCGGCTAAGGTTTTAAAGGAAAATAAAACTCATGATACATGGCAGGAGGGTATGCTCCAGATTTTTCATACCGTGCGTGAAAATAAGCCACTCATTATGAATGTTTACCGCTGTGTTGATCGTGAACAGGTAGAAAGGTATCTCAAACCTCTTATTGATAATCTTTTGCTGAAAGTTGTAGAAGAACAATCCGCCGATATGACCGTTCGTCAAGAAGACAAGGAATTTATTGCATCGGTATATTCCTATGTTTTTGTCGGCTTGATGCTTGACTGGATTAAAAATGATATGAAAGAAAAACCCGAACAGCTTATCAGCAAGCTTGCATTGGTTATTCAGGATACATTTACGGATGCACTTGAAAGATTCAGAATAGATAAACCTTTATCAAAAAATGATATTTGATAAAAATTTCAACAGTTTTTTGCCCGTGATAAATTTTTTATCACGGGCATTTTTCTGTTTATTGTTAATCTACAGAAAAATACTATAATAAAATTACAAAATAAAAATTTGGAGGTAAATTTTATGTATTATTCAGCAGGAACCTATGAATCCTTTGCACATCCCGAAAAGCCAAAGAATGTTGACAAAAAATCCGCATATATTATCGGCACCGGTCTTGCCGGTCTTACAGCAGCATTTTATCTGGTGCGTGACGGTCAGATGAAGGGCGAGCATATCCACCTTCTTGAAAAGTTAGAGCTTGCCGGCGGAAGCTGTGACGGACGAAAGGATGTTACAAAAGGCTTTTATATGCGCGGTGGCAGAGAAATGGATAACCATTTCGAGGTTATGTGGGATATGTTCAGAGATGTTCCTTCTTTGGAAAATCCCGAGGTTTCCGTTCTTGACGAGTACTATTGGCTCAACAAGCACGATCCAAACTATTCTCTGTGCAGAGCTTCTGTAAACCGCGGAGAAGACGCTCATACAGATAAAAAATTCGGACTTGATAAAGAATCTGCAATGGCTCTTTCGCAGTTGTTTATTACACCTGAAAAGGCTCTTGAAGGAAAGAAAATATCGGAGGTCCTGCCGGATTCCTTCTGGTCAACGAACTTCTGGCTTTATTGGCAGACAATGTTTGCATTTCAGCGTTGGTCAAGTGCACTTGAGATGAAACGTTATCTGTGCCGTTATGTTCATCATATTGATGGACTTCCTGATTTCAGCGCTCTTCGCTTCACAAAGTATAATCAGTATGAAAGCCTGATTATGCCACTGGTAAAATACCTTGAAAACCACGGCGTTACAATCGAGTACGGTATGGATGTAAAAAATGTTATTATCGACACCGTAGGCGACAAAAAAATTGCAAGGCAGATTGTGTTTATTAAAGACGGCAAAGAGCAAACAATAGATTTAGTTGAGGATGACCTTGTGTTTATTACAAACGGTTGTTGCACCGACACTTCCTGCTACGGCGACCAAACACACGCTCCCGACCTTACAAAAGCTAAAAACGGTACTGGCGAGTCATGGGATTTATGGAAAAACATTGCAAAGCAGGCTGAGCACGGTGAGTTCGGTAATCCCGATAATTTCTGCACCAATATTGAAGAAACAAACTGGATGAGCGCAACTGTTGCAACATCTAACGAAGAAATTATTCAACACATAATCAACATTTGCAAGAGGGATCCTCGCGAGGGAAAGGTTACCACAGGTGGTATTGTTACTGTTAAAGACAGTATGGATAACTGGTATCTGTCGTGGACAATCAACCGTCAGCCTCAGTTCAAGTCACAGGATAAAGATACTGTTTTGATTTGGCTTTATGCTTTGAGCACAAACAAGGAAGGTAATTATGTTAAAAAGGCAATGCGTGACTGCACAGGCGAGGAGGTATGCCGTGAGTGGCTGTATCATATCGGTATTCCTGACGCAGAAATTGATGAACTTGCAAAAAATGCCTGCAACACCACAACCTGCTTTATGCCATTCATTAACGCCTTTTTCCAGCCGAGAAAGAACGAAGACCGTCCAAAGGTTGTACCTGACGGCGCTGTAAACTTTGCTTTCCTCGGTCAGTTTGCAGAAACTCCTCGTGACACAATATTCACGATAGAATATTCAATGCGTACCGGTATGGAATCTGTTTATACTCTCCTTGATGTTGACCGTGGCGTTCCTGAGGTTTGGGGCAGTAAATATGATGTTCGTGAGCTTCTCCGTGCCTGTTACTACGCTATTGATAAGAAACCGATTACCGATGTTAAGCTTTCACTTATGGAAAAGGAATTCGTAAAGATTTTGCTTAAAAAGGTTGAAGGTACGGATATTGAAATTCTTCTAAAAGAAAGCGGTCTTATCGAGTAACAAAAAGCAATACAAACAGCAGAGAAGTAATCTTTCATTTACTCCCGAATTATAAATAATAATTTTATAGTATTTTTCCTAAAAGTTGATTCTCAATTAAATGGGAATCAGCTTTTTAACATTTAATAAAAGTAACATATTGAAAATAATGTGCTAAAATCCAACAAAAACAATTCAAGCGAACAAACTGATTTTTTGTATTGTTTTCCTACATGTTATGGAAAAAAGGTATGCGTTTTGACTCCTAAACTGACGGCTACATAGGAGAACGAGGGTGTAGGAACAGTGCGCCACGTGAAAAATCGGCAGAATAATCGGACGAGAAAAGGCCTAAACACCGCTGTTTAGGGCTTATTTAACGGCTATCGACACT
>JBJEQL010000200.1:0-2879 GCA_051881735.1 Oscillospiraceae bacterium | reverse complement strand
TGGCACCCCCTGCGAGAATCGAACTCACAACTAGCCCTTAGGAGGGGCTTATTATATCCATTGAACTAAGGGGGCATATTTATATTATATCATGCTTACGTTAGAATTGCAAGTGGTTTGGAAAAAAATGATTCAAAACTATTGACAATATATAATTGTTGTTATATAATATATGTTATATAAAAAGGAGGTGAGTTCATGCCGCCAAAAGCAAGGATAACAAAGGAAATGATAATAGATGCTGCGTTTGAGATAGCACGGTACGAAGGTTCTGAACGGATAAATGCACGGACTGTCGCACAAAAACTCGGATGTTCAACTCAGCCGGTTATGTATTATTTCGCAACGGTGGGTGACATAAAAAAAGCGGTTTATCAAAAAGCGGATGATTTTCATTCGGAATACATCATGCAGAAAGCTGATGATGGTATCGGCGGAATAGGATTGTCGTACATTCGCTTTGCACAGTATGAAAAGCATCTTTTCCGTTTCCTTTTTCAATCGGATGAATTTTCGGGGCAGAGCCTATCGGGGCTTATCGATAATGATGCTCTCTCCCCTGTTCTCGGTGCCATATCGCAGAAAGCAGGTATCACAATTAAACAGGCAAAGGTCGCTTTTCGTTCGCTGTTTCTGTTTGTTCACGGTTATGCGAGTATGCTTGCAAACAACTCAATGGAGTATGACGAAGATATCATTTCGGCGGATATTCAACGTGTTTTTACGGGCACGATGTGTGCATTAAAGGAGGAAATATGATGGGATTATATAAAAAAGATGAGGTTACATTTTCAATAGTATGTATTGTAACGTATGTTATTTTAATGAGCATTGCTGACAATGTTTCGCGCAGCATTGGATTTGAGAAGATCATTACAATGCCGTTTAGCATTATTTTTGCATCTTTGATATTCGTATTTTTGAAAAAGAATGATCTGTTAAGCAAGCACGGACTTAACGCTGTTATGGGCGGATGTAAAAAATATCTGTTCTTCCTGCCGTTGGTGCTGATAACATCGGTAAACGTTTGGAATGGTGTAATGCTGAATTATTCGGTCGGCGAAACTGTGCTTTACATAATAAGTATGCTGTTCATCGGTTTCATTGAAGAGATGCTGTTCAGAGGATTTCTATTTACGGCACTTCGACGCACAAATGTCAAAATGGCCATTATTATTTCAAGCCTTACTTTCGGCATTGGTCATATCGTTAATCTTCTTAACGGCGCTCCGATTTTTGAAACATTGCTGCAGATGTGCTATGCAACTGCGATAGGCTTCTTGTTCACTATCATTTACTACCGCGCGGGCAGCATTATCCCCTGCATAATCACTCACAGTGTGCTTAACGCACTTAGTGCTACTGCTGTTGAAGCAAGCCAAACATTCGATATTACAATTGCAATAATCGTGACGGTGGTTTCGGTCGTTTATGCGATATGGATACTCAAAGCGATCCCTGCAAATAATGAAGAACCTCCACAGTATAGCATAACTGCATAAAAATATCCATTTTTTCGCTTTCCATAAACTTTTGTTATGCTTTATATCACAAATATATATAGTTCGGACGATTTTTTATATAATTTGCTCTTGAAAAATGGGAAAATATGTGTTATCATAATTATATAAAATTATTGGAAGGTGTTTGAAATGGAAATAAAAATCACAAAAACCACTTCACCGAAGGCAAAGCCTGCAGATGAAAGCAAGCTTGGTTTCGGTCATATTTTCACAGATCATATGTTCATTATGAACTATGATGAGGGTCAGGGTTGGCATGATGCGAGAATCGTTCCCTATGCTCCCATTCCGCTTGATCCTGCTGCAATGTGTCTGCACTATGGTCAGGCTGACTTTGAAGGTCTTAAGGCTTACAGAACTCCCGATGGCGGAATCAATCTTTTCCGCCCCGATCAGAACATGGCTCGTATGAACGTTTCCAACGACCGTCTTTGCATTCCTAAGATCGACGAGGAATTTGCAGTCGAAGCTATCAAGGCTCTTGTTGAAGTTGATCAGGACTGGATCCCACACGCAGACGGAACATCGCTTTACATAAGACCTTACATTTTCGCAATTGATCCGATGGTAGGCGTTCACCCTGCAAAGCATCTCCTTTTCGTTATCATTCTCTCCCCTGTTGGTGCTTACTATGCTGACGGACTTGCTCCTGTTAAGATCTATGTTGAAGAAAACTATGTTCGTGCAGTAACAGGCGGCACAGGTTTCACTAAGGCTGCTGCAAACTACGCTATTTCCCTTAAAGCTCAGGAAGAAGCTGAAAAGCAGGGTTATGCACAGGTTCTCTGGCTTGACGGTGTACACAGAAAGTACATTGACGAAGTTGGCGCAATGAACGTATTCTTCGTTGTTGACGGTGAGGTTCTCACACCAAGCCTTGACAGAGGTTCAATCCTTGGCGGTATCACAAGAAAATCCTGCATTCAGATACTCAAGGACATGGGCTACAAGGTAACCGAACGTGATATCACGATCGATGAGCTTATCAAGGCTTATGACGAAGGCAAGTTTGATGAAGCTTTCGGTACAGGTACTGCTGCTGTTATCTCCCCTGTTGGCGAACTTAAGTACGGCGACAAGGTCATGACGATAAACAACGGCGAAATCGGAGCTATCTCACAGAAGCTTTACGATACACTCACAGGAATTCAGTGGGGCAAGCTTCCCGACAAGTTCGGCTGGACTGTTAAGGTAAAGTAAATCTTATAAATTTTTAAGGCGATACTTTTTCGGTATCGCCTTTTTATATTCCGTAAGCAATTACAGTTGGTCAAGCTGTACTCATCTTGCAAGGATTTTAGCCACCTACAAAACATAATCTGCTTGGGTCATTAATCCCTTTTATGTATTCATCGG
>JBJEQL010000199.1:0-2881 GCA_051881735.1 Oscillospiraceae bacterium | reverse complement strand
AGTGCGACACGTTCGTAACTGAAAAGGTTACGCACAAGTAAGCTATAAAATAAACGAAATTGAAAGGAGTTCGTAAATCAGACTTGGAGAACTGATATTCCAATAGGTGGAATGAGGGGATAACGCCCTGAAACGCCTACCTTACAAACTGCGATATGCGATAATCCTATGTAACAAGGATTATGGTATAAAGCTCGCCAAAGTCGGCAGAAGTACGCCCAAACGGTAACGCTGTGGAAAGTGTTCCAGAGGTGGAATATGTGTATGATATGCCGGAGGTCTATAAAATACCTATGGTTAGAATGTCAATATTGACTGACGAAATCCCGAAAGTACGGGTCTAAAAGGCGTAGGAGCAGAAATGCTCCTTTCCGAATACGGAAGTATGTGAGGATAAGTAAGAATTTTTACTATGAAAGTCCTTGTGATATGAACGGTATCACTCAGCATACAGGTTCAGAGGGACACCTACGGGTAGATATGTACAGATAGGAATATCGGAACGTGGAAAGACTAAAACACGGAGTTGGTTACAAACTATGATGTGGTGAATTGGAAAATACAGATGTATATAACAATTCTTTATTTAGTTGAGAGCGGTGGCACAGTACCTATGAAGCTGTAGAAATACAGCAGAGGGATAGCCACCAGTCGATGATAATGTATAAAGTAAAAACTATATTAATACAAAGGTTCGAGTATGACTAAGAAAAGCGAAATCCTAAAAGGAGAGTACCTGACTTTGACAAACAGAACACGACCCTTAAAGAAACAAAAAATTCGCAATGCTGAATACTATGATATGCAGGCTGTGTTTGATGAACTGTATGCAAAGAGTAATAAAGGTTGTAATTTCAAGAATTTAATTGAAATTATTAAGGCACCCGAAAATATCAAACTGGCATACAGAAATATCAGGAAAAATAGCGGCAGTAAAACAGCAGGGGTGGATAATAAGACAATCAGCGATTTGAATAAGTGGAAAGAAAAAGCGTTAATATCTCACGTTCAGAATAAACTGGATTGGTATATTCCAAACGCAGTCCGCAGAGTAGAAATTCCAAAAAGTAACGGCAAAACCCGACCTTTAGGAATACCTACGATTATGGACAGAATTATTCAACAATGTATTTTACAGGTGTTAGAGCCTATCTGTGAAGCAAAGTTTTTCAAAAGAAGCAACGGTTTTCGTCCTAATCACAGTGCGGGAAATGCTATTGCGCAAGCTGAAAGAATGATACAAAATGTCGGCTGTCATTATGTAATTGACATTGATATTAAATCATTCTTTGATAATGTCAATCACGGAAAACTACTTAAACAGATGTGGACACTTGGTATCAGGGATAAAAAGCTGCTTTCTATCATCTCAACAATGCTTAAGGCAGAGGTGGCAGGAATAGGCTTTCCTGAAAAAGGAACGCCACAAGGCGGAATAATCTCCCCTTTGCTATCCAACATTGTTTTAAATGAACTGGACTGGTGGATAGTTAGCCAATGGGAAGAAATGCCAACTAAAGGAAATTACATTAGCCGTATTTACGCTAATGGAACACCTGATAAAAGCAGTCTAATCCGAACATTAAGGAATTATACTGAATTAAAAGAGTGCTATATCGTAAGATATGCAGATGACTTCAAAATATTTTGCAAAAAGTATTCTGATGCGGTAAAACTTTTTGCCGCTACTAAAAAATGGCTGTGGGAACGATTAGGATTGGAAATCAGTCCTGAAAAATCCAAAATAGTTAATCTGAAACGCCATTATTCTGAATTTTTAGGCTTCAAGCTGAAAGTAAGAATAAAAGGTAAAAAGAACAACGGACAGCCCAAATATGTAATTGAAGCGCATATTAAGGACAATGCACTAATCAAAATCCGTGATAAAAGTAAGCAGATAATCGGGGATTTGCGCAAAACGTATGACCCGAATATGGAATACCGACTGATACAGAAATACAACTCGTATATTATCGGTATCCACAATTATTACTGTATTGCTACTCACGTCAATATTGATATACACAAAATCGCTTTTGATGTCAAAAAGAGCCTTTACAACAGACTAAAACACAGAATTACCAAAACAGGTAACATTACCAACAGATACATAAAATCTAAATATGGGAAAAGTCGAGAGGTACGATATATCAACGAACACGCCGTTGTACCAATTGCTTATGTTCAGCACAGAGTACCAATGGATAAAAAGTTGAAAATCAATAAATACACACCGCAAGGCAGAGCAGAAATTCACAAGAATTTAGGCAATGTAGATATGTCTGTGTTGTATCACTTGATGAACAATCCCTGCGGCGCAGAAAGTATTGAATATAACGACAATAGAATTTCTATGTATGTCGCACAAGCAGGAAAATGTGCAATATCAGACGTGTTTCTTGAAGCAAATCAAGTTGACTGTCACCATAAAACACCGAAGTGTTACGGTGGTGACGACAGTTATCAAAACCTGATTATTGTATCAGACAAAATCCATATTTTAATCCATTCCAATAACGAAAGAACGATTAGAAAGTATCTTGGTATGTTAAAGTTGAATAAAAGGCAAATGAATAAACTCAATAAATTGAGAGCGCAGGCGCAAATGCCAGCGATACAATATGAGGTTTAATCTGTTTGAAATGTAGATTTTTATAAAGATTATCACCGATGGAAAGCCGTGTGATGGGAAACTGTCACGCACGGTTTGGAGCGGGGGAAAAACTGGAGATAACATCAAAGGTTTACCTATCGCTATCCTTTGAAATGACGGCGGCTGCTATGGAGTCGAAGCGGCTCGGATTATGCAGTAAATCGCTGTTCGTAGTCCCGAATCACCTCACCGAACAATGGGCGTCGGAGTTCTTGCAGCTCTATCCGT
>JBJEQL010000198.1:0-2887 GCA_051881735.1 Oscillospiraceae bacterium | reverse complement strand
ACGTAACCGTCAAATAAAAAGCGATCCCAAAACAATGAGCCGGACTTCGTTCAGTCCGGCTCAAGCAAAAATATTACAAAGAAAAATGAATAGACTTGTTTTTCTTGGCATTCATGTAAATATCCTTAAATTCCGAAGAATAGCCTTTGCCAAAGCAAACATTGTAAGGAATCACCAGACCGTCGGAAATGATCTTGTCTTTGAACGGAATAAGTGTAGCTTTAAGAAGTATGGGAAGCGGTCTGTAAAAAAACATATCTTCCCAGCTTGTAATAATCCCGTTAACCATATATACTTCTTGTGTATCGGTAGAGATAAAAACAGAACCCTTTTTCAGATGCCGTTCAAGCATAAATTGCCCCGATATGCATTTCTTCCAACCCAAAACAATGCTTCTGTACTCATCGGATAAATCATTGTCAGCCAGATACTCATCAATCACACCTATGTGTTCCCATACATGATCTGCAACGATTTTCACCTCACCCGGATCCAGTTTTTCGGCATCGGTTATGTTTTTGAGGTTTGTATTGACCTTGTATTTTTTGTTTACATAGTCAAGCAGCGGAAACCACAGCTCATAAAAAAGTTCAGCATCATTCTGATCAAGTGTCATTATTTTCTTGCTCCTTCCATGGAAGTATTATCGTTCCTGCAGGCTGTGAAAAAAGTTCTGCCAGATATTTTTCTGCATTGATACCGTTTGCTTGTGCTGTGGATATCAGCGAGTAAAGTATCGCCGATGCTTCTGCACCGGACGAGGTGTTGCTGAAAAGCCAGTTCTTGCGTCCGACTGTAAATGGTCTTATTGCATTTTCGGCACGGTTGTTATCTACGGGAATATCCCCGTTTTCAAGAAATGTGTATAGATATTTCTTTTCATTCAGAGCATAATTGACAGCCTTGCCAAGATCGCATGACGAACTGACCGTAATGCTTTCAAGATATGAAAACATTTCATCAAGAACAGGCTTGACCTTTTCAAGACGCTTTTCATATCTTTCTTCAGCAGTACAGTCTTCAATAAGATGTTCTTCATGATAAATTCGGTCACAGTAGTTTACAGCTTTTACTGCAACCGATGTTTTATGCAGCTTTTTATCACCGGGTATCAGATTTACAAACTTTCTTCTCACATGAGTAAGGCATCCGCATCTTTTTACCCATGAAACCGCATTGTACCCGGCATAGCCGTCGCAGATGAGATATCCGAAAAAGTTTTTCAAAAACTCTGCCGGATTCTCCCCACGCCTGTTGTCCTTGTATTCAAAAACAACTATGCTGCGTGAGTTTATCTTTCCGTTGCAGTAAACCCACATCTGCGAGGTCGTTGTTTCCCCATGCAGCACCTGTACATGAGTTTCATCCGCATGTATGATATTTTCTGCAAGAAGAATATCGGTCATTCGTTTAACAACAGGCAGACACCACATCTGAGCAGCATTCATAACCCAGTTGGACATTGTTGCTTTCAAAAGAGGTATACCCTTTGATTCAAAGTCCTTTTGCTGGCGGTGCAGCGGAACAGCCTTGCCGTACTTTTCATAAATTATGTGGGCAAGCAGTTCCTTTGAACAAAAGCTGCCCGGAAACAGCTGACCCGGAACAGCCGCACGAACAATATTGCATTTTTCGATATCTTGTTCGTTTGCCGCATCTCTTTCTTCATGCTTTCCGCATTCTATGCACTTTGCCGTTTCCACAATATGTCGGCGGATAAAGAATTCAGCGGGAATATATACAAGCTCATCATAAGCCTTATCTGTTCCTATCACTTTCATAGGAGCGCCGCACTTTTCACATACCATGTTATCGACCCTATGAAGCACTTCTTTGATTTCAAGTCTGCTCATCCAGTCATCATGAGTACGCCTTTTCTTACGGGTATGCGCAGGTACAGCAACGCTGATTTGATTTTCAGTTTCTTCTTTAATTTCCTCGTTAAAAAATGAAAGTTGAATACCGTCTTCCATGATAACGGAAGCTTGTTCGGTTTTCCTTCCAAAAATCTGTTTTTTCAGCCACGCAAGCTGACGCTGAACATTTTCAAGCTCCTCTTCAAGAACGGACACCTTTGTATGAAGCTCGGTATTTTCTTGTATGATTGTTTCAATATTCTGCTGTGTCATACAAAATATCCTCCGTTCATGTTTATGATTTAATCATAACACAAACAGAGGATTTTTTCAATTTCAGATTATGGCTATTCCGCAAATTATTGCTTAATACAATACACCTTGAACACCCTCACGAATTGCTTTCGGCTGTTCGACCGACAAGCCTTCAAGCAGCCAGCGTGTTTGCTGCGGTGTAAGCTTACGTGCTTCAAACTCATTTCTTGGCCACTGAAAACGTCCGTTATCAAGACGTTTATACAGCATCAGAAAACCATCACCTTCCCACAGCAAGCCTTTTATGCGGTCGCATTTTCTGCCACAGAACAGGAACAGAGCCTTGCTGTACGGATCCATATTGAGCTGTCCTTGTACAATAACTGCAAGTCCGTCAATAGATTTTCTAAGGTCGGTATAGCCTGTGACAAGATATACCTGTACCCCTGCCGCAAGCTCATTCAGCATAATTCGTGCACCAATGCCGTCAGTGTTTCCGCTGATATATCTGACGGAAGAGTAATGCTCAATCCATTTTTCTCAATATGGATCTCGCTTGATGCTGTAAGCTCCGGGACATTAACCGGCACAACCGAATGTTCCTGTTCATCGCATAGTTTTTCTCTGACTCTCCGAAGATGATAGTAATATGTTTTTGCGTTTACGTTGTTTTGCCTGCACCATTCCTTTACCGTAAGTCCGCTTGTGATCTGTGAATTTACCTGTTCTTTCCACTCTTCCCATTTTACATCGGTTTTTATTCTTTCAATTATCGC
>JBJEQL010000197.1:0-2901 GCA_051881735.1 Oscillospiraceae bacterium | reverse complement strand
CGTAAGCTTTATGGGCTTCTCGGGAATGTTCAGCTAAGGAGGAAGAATAGAAATGTTTACAACTTATATTGTTCCTGCTCTCGTTTTTGCTGCGATCGGACTTCTCGCAGGCGTGTTGCTGACCGTCTGCTCGAAGGTATTTGAAGTAAAAACGGACGAAAGAATCGATAAAATAAACGAAGCTCTCCCACAGGTAAACTGCGGCTCGTGCGGATATTCGGGCTGTGCGGCCTATGCTGAAGCTATCGTAAGACACGGCGTTGCAACAAACCTCTGTACCCCCGGCGGAAAGGAAACCTCCGAAAAGATCGCAGAATTTATGGGCGTTGCAGCAATGGAAACCGTACCGAAGATCGCAGTTGTACGCTGCAGCGGCGACTGCAATGCACGTTCGGCAGATAAGTTCGAGTTTGACGGCATACAGTCCTGTAAAGCCGCAAAGCGCTTCTATAACGGCCAAGGCGCCTGCGCATACGGCTGCCTTGGCTACGGCGACTGCGTTGCTGTATGTTCGCACGACGCTATCACTATCGTAGACGGCGTTGCAAAGATAGACCGTTCAAAGTGCGGCGGCTGTGGACTCTGCGCAAAAGCCTGCCCTAACCAGCTTATCGTTGTACACGATATAACGAACCATGTCGATGTTCTCTGCTCATCTCAGGATATCGGCAAAAACACTCGTGCAGCCTGCAAGAACGGCTGTATCGGCTGTAAAAAATGCGAAAAGGTCTGTGAATTCGGTGCTATCACCGTTGAAAACAACAATGCACACATTGATTACAGCAAATGCACAAGCTGCGGAAAGTGCACAGAAGGCTGTCCTACACACGCAATACATCGTTGTGACGGTGTAGTAACAGTAAAACCTGCCGCACCGAAACCGGCTGCACCTGCGGCAAAACCGGAGTGAGATTTAATGCGTAATTCGTAATGCGTAATTATTGCAGTCCAACAATTGTTCTTTAATCCGCAAAGCGGAGCAAAAGTTTCGTCCACCTTTGAAAAGGTGGACGAAACTTTTTGTCCGCTTTGCGGTTTTAACGACAAATGTTGATGATGCAAAGGTCGGCTGTATAACCGGTTCCAGTTTCATTCTCCATTCAAACTTATGCTGTCACGAAAAATTTGTAAAGCTGTCCGTTTTTGAAACGCTGTCCACATGGATATATACATCCATGCAGGTAACTCCGTCTTTTTCATAAACGTACTCAAAGCAGGATAATATTCCCTCTTTCGGCTTTTCACGGAATCCATTTGCCTGAAGATACTCCATTATTTTTTTGTAAGCATTCGGTATGCGTTCAAAAGCTGCTGCAAACGGGTCATATATCGTAATTACTGCATAATCGGCTTCTTCCTGATCGGCATATTCCACCCCTGGACAGTCCGTTTCAAACCCATCCGGCAGAACATAAGCCGCAACATACCCACGAAGACCGAACCTGTTCTGCAATTCTGACGAAACATACGGAAAATCCCAACCTATCTTCATTGCGTCCGGCTTTACCCTAAGCAGACCCGAGCGCTGCGCCCAGTTGTCCATATATACGTTCACATCATCCTCCGGCTTCGGCGTGACCATGACGTACCTCGCCATTTTAAATGCTTTCACACGCTTTATGGTTATCTCCGAATATATCTTATCAAAACCGCTCATATCATCTTTGACTAAAGCGTCCAGCTTGCAGGCAAAAACATCGCTCAGAACGACAAGCTTGTGTAACTCAGGAACTATCTCATCCGCCTCCCACCTTGATATCGTCTGACGTGAAACGGACATTATTTCGGCTAACTGCTCCTGCGTTATTTTTTTCTGCTTTCGCAAATATTGAATGTTTTTCCCTAAACTCATATTACCGCCCCTTTTGTGTTTTTCTATATTATACCATGTTCCGAAAAGAAAATCCACCACCCTGCAAACGCAGTTCAAGTGAAAAATGTCAGCCAACGGTTTACATTGAAATAGAAATCATAGTCTATTATACTTTGATTTAACGATATTTTTCTTTATAATTATATTGACAACGCAAGCGATTTGATGTACAATGTATGTGTAAGCTAATATTTTGATTATATATAGGAGATGATTTTATGTCCGAAACAACAAGTGTAACAATGCGCCTCGATTCAGACGACAAACGCAAAGCCGAACAGCTTTTCAATTCCCTCGGTCTGAATATGACCACTGCCTTTAATATGTTCATCAAGCAATCACTTATGTGCGAGGGACTTCCTTTTTCGGTGTCGCTCCATAACTCACCCGATGACTATTTTTACAGCAGATCAAACACCGCGCACCTTGACCGTTCAATCGCTCAACTCCGTTCGGGGCAAACTAAGGCTCATGAGCTGATTGAGGAGAACGATGATGAATAAGATTTGGACAGATGAAGCTTGGGACGACTATATGTATTGGTATAATCAAGATAAGAAAACTATTAAGCGTATCAATTCAATTATCAAAGACATCGACCGTGATCCCTTTGACGGCACAGGAAACCCGAACCGCTAAAATACAATTATAGCGGTTTCTGAAGCAGACGTATCGATGATGTTAACCGCATTGTCTATAAGGTTGAAAACGGTAATATCTATATTATTTCCTGCCGTTATCATTACGATTAATGTTTCTTCTATTATATCACCTATAATACTAAACGCCAATATAAAACGGAAAAAATCTGCGCCGAAATCCAATATAAAGCTGTTTTAAACAGTTACAAGATTGTCGGCTTGATTTTTTCCATATTTTAAATGGTGTTTAGTATAAAACAACAAAGGCACAACCCACGCTATTGTGAGTTGTGCCTTTAATTACGCATTACGCATTACGAATTAAGCATTATTTAAGCTTCCAAATATCACGAGCGTAATCCTCAACTGCTCTGTCGGCAGAGAAGA
>JBJEQL010000196.1:0-2908 GCA_051881735.1 Oscillospiraceae bacterium | reverse complement strand
TGTAATTTGACAAGCATAATCTTAAAAAAGTGAAAAACCGTTAAAAGGCAAAAAATATCAATAAAATCCGTTTAACAACGTAAAATAGGCGTTTTTCAGACGTTATAAAATTTTAAAAGGGTGGGAACTCTCAAAATCCGTGTCAACGGAAAATGAGGGTTTCCACATTTTTTGTGGAAAGTTGTTTGCTTTTTGCCCGTGCATTAAAATGCTTTAAAAATCATTTTAATGCAAATCCCGAAAAGTACGCAAAATAGGCATTTTTAAGCATTAAAATGATTTTTAAAACCATTAAAACGGCTGTTTGATTTGCCTTTAAAATTGAAGTTGAAGCAGGGGTGGCAACTGGCAACTAAAATTAAAGGGGGTAGCAACCAGTTGCCACCCCCATATTTTATGCCTTATTTTATGATCTCGGTCGTACCAAGGACCAACCCGAAGCACTTAGCATATCTATCTTTTAATGGTATATTCGGGTACTTGTGATTCAGAGAGATCAGCTGACCGTCTCCGAGCTTCTTGATGTAGCCTTCTCCGTCTACATCGAAAATGCCAATTTGTCCAACTTCTACGGTTGGCTGCGAGCGAACAAGGATATTATCCCCATCGTGGAATTTCGGTTCCATACTGTCGCCGGAAACCGTGAGGACAAAATCCGCCTTCCGGCTCTCGGGAGTGTCTAGAACATATACCGTCTTTCCCTGCTCATAGTCCTCCAGATATTCTCCGAAGCCTGCAGGTACACGATTGGATATATAATAGGTAGGGATGAGCTGTATCGGATCCGGTTCTTTGACCTGCTCCCTATAAACCTCCGCAAGTGTAGCAGCTCTTCCGATGAGCCGTTGCTGCTCCCAAGAAGGCAGTTCTTTATAGTATGTCAATAGCTCCTGCTCGTCATCCGGCAATGACGGGCTTTTTTCTTCGCCGAATATTAGCGCATCTGCAGATACATTTAAACGCACTGATAGCTTTGCAACAATGTCGCTGTTAGGAGAGGCACCATTTTTCCAATTAGAAATAGATCCTTTTGCGCCCCCACATTCGGCGACAATAGGGGTTATTTTTAACCCTTTTTCATCGCAAATAGATTTTAAATTATCATAAAACATATAAAAATCCCCTCAAAATATGGTTAAATTCCACAAAGTACATTTAAATGGGCTTTTCGTATTGACAACCCCATTTAAATGTACTATAATTACCATTAGGAAACCAAGAAGGCGCAGTAATCCCTTGGGTTCCAAGAAGATTGTATCATAAGAAACTTGAAAAAACAATAGAAACGGAGGAAAATTTGATGAACGATTTAAAAGTTTTCAGCAATTCCGAATTCGGCGAACTTGGAATAATGCTTATTGACGGCAAAGAGTATTTCCCTGCTATACATTGCGCCAAAATTTTAGGATATGCAAACCCTCGAGATGCAATTCAAAAACATTGCAAAACAGAGGGGGTCGCAAATTGCGACGTCCTTACAAACGGCGGAAAACAGTCAGTTAAATACATAAATGAAAGCAATCTCTACCGCCTTATCGTAAGCAGTAAGCTTCCTGCAGCGGAAAAGTTTGAGCGTTGGGTGTTCGATGAGGTACTTCCGAGCATACGTCAGACCGGCGGTTATGGTAACATTAATATTGAGCAGGTTATCGCTCAGACTGCGACCGCAGTTGTTAGTGAGGTTATGAAACAGCTTGTTCCGGCACTTAAAGACATTGTAAATGGCGAACCCGATAGACAGGACATTATCTGGGAAAGCCAGATCTCCAGAAAACAGCGCAAGCCATGCGGTATCATCATAAAACTTGCCCCCGAAATACGTGATGTTGTTGACGAAATGCTGATTTCAAACTGCTCGTATAAAGATGTTAAAACATATCTTAAAAACAATGGTATCGGCATTTCGGAAGCGGCTATCTGCCGTTATTACAATAACTTTCTTAGATAAACCAAACTTGAAAAAACAATAGAAACGGAGGAAATTTTGATGAAAATCATTATTGAAGGTACCGAGAAGGAGCTTTGCAATACGCTCAGTTCCTTAGATGTTCCCAAAAAGGGCTGTTTCGATGAAGGCAGCCGGTTTATCTGCGGAGATTTGGCAGGAAGAAGGGTTAGACATAAGAGAGCTGCACGTTCTTTTGGCGAATTCAAAGCAAAATTTGAAGAGGCTGCGGAGAATTTTTCGACAAAGTCTGGCAATGCAAGTAAGCCTGAACCTTTGACGCAAGAGTATATTAACTATCCGCAAAGAAGAGAAATAGAAATTCCTGCCGATGTTAAGGAACTTCCGTTTGTAAGTAATCGAGATCTTATAGATGCTTTAGAGAAAATACGTGATTTGGTAAGAGTTCATCCTCACATTAAAAATATGAAACTGAGCGAGTTAATTTACATAATTAATCAATCCAATAGAAACGGAGAATCTTGATGATTGATGTTTATGAAAAGCTCAAGAAAGACATTGCTTACGCAAAGAGGTCTTATTCGATCAAGCTGCTGTATCAGGCGCATGGAGCTGTCTGTATGGCATTTAACCTCGGCGCATTAACAAAGGCTCAATTCACGGAGCTTGACTCCGAATGCGTCAGAAAAGGGATAAATAACCCCGAAATCTTTAATAACAAGGAGTGTGATATAAGATGACCCTTGGAGAAAACATCCGCAGTAAGCGGCTGGAATACGACATAGAGCAGCAGGAGCTTGCAAAGCGTATCGGAGTAAACAAAGCTACGGTATGCGGCATTGAAGCCGGAGTAAAGGTTCCGTCGGTGGCTTTGCTGATAAGCATTGCCGATGTGCTGCATTGCTCTATTGATGAGCTTCTCGGCAGAAAAGTAAGCTGAAACACATATAAGGAGGAAAATAATATGTACAAAAACCAAATGACCAACATCCCGTCCGAAAT
>JBJEQL010000195.1:0-2911 GCA_051881735.1 Oscillospiraceae bacterium | reverse complement strand
CGCCGTAGGTTTCGCTGTATGCGTCAAAGCCGTAGCCAACCTTCTTGGAGCGAACAATCTTATCGAGAATTACGCTGCCCTCGAGACCTGCGTTTGCAGCGATCTGACGAACAGGTTCTTCAAGTGCCTTAAGAACGATAGCAGCACCAGTCTTTTCATCACCGCTGAGTGAAGAAACGAGTTTGGAAACTGCAGGCATTGCATTGATGAATGCAGTACCGCCGCCTGCTACGATGCCCTCTTCAACAGCAGCCTTTGTAGCAGAGAGTGCGTCTTCGATACGAAGCTTCTTTTCTTTCATTTCGATTTCGGTAGCAGCACCAACTCTGATAACAGCAACACCGCCGCTGAGCTTTGCAAGTCTTTCCTGAAGCTTTTCCTTGTCAAAATCGGAAGTTGTAACTTCGATCTGAGCCTTGATCTGGTTGATTCTATCCTTGATCTCCTGCTTGCTGCCTGCACCGTCAACGATAACTGTATTTTCCTTAGTGATCTTAACCTGCTTAGCACGGCCAAGCTGTTCAACAGTTGCTTCGGAGAGTTCAAGACCAACCTCGGAGGAGATGACCTGACCGCCGGTGAGGATTGCAATATCCTGAAGCATTTCCTTACGTCTGTCACCGAATCCGGGAGCCTTTACAGCAACACATGTGAATGTGCCTCTGAGCTTGTTTACGATAAGAGTAGAAAGTGCTTCGCCTTCAATGTCTTCAGCAATAATAACAAGCTTCTTGCCTGTCTTAACGATCTGTTCGAGGAGAGGGAGAATTTCCTGAATAGAGGAGATCTTCTTGTCTGTGATAAGAATGTAAGCGTCATCGATAACAGCTTCCATCTTTTCTGTGTCGGTTACCATGTAAGGTGTGATATAACCTCTGTCGAACTGCATACCTTCAACAACTTCAGAGTAAGTTTCAGCAGTCTTGGATTCTTCAATTGTGATAACGCCGTCAGCTGTAACCTTTTCCATAGCTTCTGCAATGAGCTTACCAACGCTCTCGTCAGCAGCAGAGTTTGCAGCGACGCTTGCGATGTCATCGGAGCCGGAAACCTGTACGGAGTTTGCCTTGATAGCTTCAACAGCAGCGTCAACAGCCTTAGCCATACCCTTACGAACGATCATTGGGTTTGCACCTGCAGCAATGTTCTTCATGCCTTCTCTGATAAGAGCCTGCGCAAGAAGAGTAGCGGTTGTAGTACCGTCACCTGCAGCGTCATTTGTCTTTGTAGCAACTTCCTTAACGAGCTGAGCGCCCATGTTCTCGAAAGCGTCTTCAAGTTCGATCTCCTTTGCGATGGTAACGCCGTCGTTTGTGATAAGGGGAGCGCCGAATTTCTTGTCAAGAACAACATTTCTGCCCTTAGGTCCGAGTGTGATCTTAACTGTATTTGCAAGTTTGTCAATACCTGCCTGAAGAGCCTTTCTTGCATCTTCGCCGTAAGCTATATTCTTTGCCATAATAATCAATCTCCTTGTAATAAATTAATCAACGAATTATTCAACTACTGCAAGAATATCATCCTGACGGAGGATAGTATATTCTTCACCGTCAATCTTGACCTCTGTGCCGCTGTACTTGGAAATAAGAACCTTCTGACCCTTTTTTACGATCATCTTGATTTCTTTTCCGTCAACAACACCGCCGGGGCCAACTTCAACGATCTCAGCGATCTGTGGCTTTTCTTTAGCTGAACCTGCAAGGATAATACCGCTCTTGGTAGTTTCCTCAGCCTCAGTCATTTTAATTACAACTCTGTCTGCAAGTGGTTTGATAGTCATTTAAGACTCCTCCTTATTTTATATAGTATTAGCAATGTTATCATTACTCTGTTAGCACTCTATCTTCCTGAGTGCTAAATATATTTTACCATATCCATATAGAAAATCAAGAGCTTTCACATATTTTTCTCAAAACTTTAGCAATTTGCACAATAATTTGCGTGATTTGCTAATAATTGTATTATATATGTCAAAAATGACGAGAATGCGAAGCAAACCAAAGTTTACGTCCACGCTTTTCAAAGGGTGGCAGGGGTCAAGGGGGCAGAGCCACATTGTCGCTTCCGCAGAAGCGAAACTCCTAAAACTTTATCACAAGGTTTTTGGCGATAGTACAAAAACTAACGAATAAAAAGCGCAATTCACATGAAAAATCGGAAATGGGAAATGAGAAATAAACCATTTAAACCGATTTGTGAATTGCGCTTATTCTGTTTTCCTAAAACAAACTCTCCTCGGGGATAAAACGTGAGAAGCGAAGCGCCAAGCGTTTTGACCCGACATCGTATGAACAGCTATGCACGGGAAAACTTACAATTGTCGTTCCCCGTGCATAGCTGTTTAAAGTGCGTTGTGACCTACATATACTCACTTCGTTCGTATATGTAGGTCACAAGGAAAATTTACTTTAAAGAAATAGAATGAAGCGCAATTCACAAGTCGGTTTAACAAGTTATTCGTTATCAAACTTGTTCTCTTTTCCGATTTTTGATGTGAATTGCGCTTTTTATAGCTGTTGGTTTTTCGGCTTATCGCTAAAAGCTTTGTGCGATAGTTTAGGGAGTTTCGCTTCTGCGGAAGCGACCAAAGGGCTTTACCCTCTGGACACCCACCACCTTTGAAAAGGTGGACGAAACTTTTCGTCCGCTTCGCGATTTTAACGACAAATGTCGGTTCTGAAATAATTACACATTAAAGAAAAGCCGCTTTTGATAAAGTACCAAAAGCGACTTGAAACATTTTCTTATATAGATTACTTATCAGCGATAACATCAACGCCGGGGAGAACCTTACCTTCGAGGTATTCGAGGGAAGCACCGCCGCCTGTTGAGATGTGGCTCATCTTGTCGGAGAAGCCGAGCTGGATAACAGCTGCAGCAGAGTCGCCGCCGCCGATGATAGTTGTAGCGT
>JBJEQL010000194.1:0-2923 GCA_051881735.1 Oscillospiraceae bacterium | reverse complement strand
TATACCGCCGCAAAGCAATAAACAATTTTCTTTTCAGTTCAATTACCAAAACACCTGCGGGCCAAAATTGTCCGCAGGTGTTTTGTAGAATATCGTAGTAATATAAGCTTTTACAATAATCCACAACATAGAATGCTGTTTTTATTTGCTTATTTCAAATTCGTTAAAACTAAGCCAATTCTCCGAAAGTCCGAAAGCGGGCTTATAAGCAATTGAAATCCCATCTGCCGTCAGAGTAATTTCACCACTGTTTTCCGCAGAATTTTTCAGTTCGTTGTAATAACCGCAGTCTTCGGCAAAGTATGCGGTATACAAATTATCGCCAGCTCCGCTCGGGTTAAGGGAAGGAAGACTGCCGCTGTCTGCAAAGTTCACAACAAACCCATTCGTATCCTCAGATACTGTTCCGACAAGTCGTATGCTGCCCTCAAGCGTCACGCAGTTCATATAAAGCCCATCCGAAGCATTAATCAGCATGGAAGCGTTTTTTACCTTATAATCCCCAAAGGATTGTACAGCGGTATATTGCAGAGCAGGGTCATACACTCTTTTCAAAGTGCCGTTTTGTGTATCCCTCAGATAAGCAAAACCGAGAAACATATTTTCCCCATTTACACTGCGGTAGGTTTCATTGTCAGCATTAAACGAACCCTGTTCATCGGGGAAATGTACCGAGTAAAACCCGTCCTCGCCGCTCCCTGAAATAAAACTTCTGTTATACAGATATTCATTGCTTTCGTTTTCTGCCGGTGATGAGTTTTCCGCCACGGAATTTTCCGCCGACATAGGCTTGGTTGTAGAGCTTGTACTCATATTTGAACCATTCTCAGCTTCCGATTGATGCTGATTGCTCGCACAGCCTGTCATAAGTAAACAAACCGATAATGCTAAAACAATTTTTTTCATCATTGATTACCTCCGCATAATATGAGATTAGTAGCAATAGATTGTTACTTCATCACTGTATATAGTGATAGTTTCTGTTTCGCCGTTTTGGTCAGTCAGTTCAAAAACCGACTTTACACGGTATGTACCGCTGTCCAGACCGCTTTTGGTTGATGATAATGTAGTAGTACTGTAATTTACGGTTTTAGTCCATTCTGCACCGCTAACATCGTTCCATATCCACAATCCCCAGAATTTCTGAAGCGTTTGTGTAACCGTAATGCTTGCTGTATTGTCCCCACGCACAGTGCTTGTGCAGTATGCTGTTGCACCGCTAATGTTCAACTCCGATGAAACGTTTTTGGCAATCTCATATGCGGGGGCTACGCCTTCATTTACAACGAATGTTTCATTGTTTTCCGCAAAAGCAGTCATGTTAGGTGTTGAAGATAAACAAGCTATGGTTAGAAGTAAAGCAGTCAATCTTTTCAACTTCATAGAAATTCCTCCTTTCAAAATTATTCGAGAATTTTCACTCTCTATAATATACATCTGTTTTGAAAGGCAAAATACCACCCCGGATTTATCAATTTAATAAAACTTCGGTACTTTTAGCCAAATTTATAATAGAACTTTTGGGCAAATCGCCGCCAATTTCTATGATATAATCATCATTATCCCACACAAGTAATGATGAATAGTGTTCGCTGTCACTGAAATCTATGTACAATCCGTCGTGACCGTTGATTTCAATTTCTTCAAGGTCGTTGTGTTCAGTGTTGTAATTCGGACGAAAGCTTGTTTTTACACTCTGCATTATATCAATAGTTTGATTTGTAGATGAATTATAGTAAACCGTATGCTCAACAAAAGGCGAAGAAGTTGTTTCAATTACTACAAAGTCTTCGGGGATTTCAGACAAATAATATTTGTATTCTATGGTTTGAGGACAATTATCTGTATTTACAGCCGTAAGTTGTGTATAATTTTGATGAACAGTTCCGCTGAAATTCTGCGATACATACACAATAACCCAACCCACGAGCATAGTCATCAGAAAAACAATCAGCACGGCAACAATCAATCTTTGCTTTATTGACAAGCGACGGTTATTATCTCTTACCTCATAAATCAGTTTATTGTTGCTATGTTTGTTTTTTTCAACATTCCTTGCATAACGTGAAAAAATACGCTTCATAGCAAATCTGTGTTTCAAAGAAAAGACGTGTTCTGGAGAATTATCAAACTGTTCAAACTCATGCCTGTACGACTCTGCAACAATTTCTTCCAAAATATTTTCGCTCATAAAAATTTCCCCCTTTCGGAAATAAACTCTTTAATGGCTTTTCTTGCGAGATACAACCGCCAGTTCGCAGCTTTTTTGGATATTTTCAATCTTTCGGCTGTTTCGTCAATCGAAAGTTTGACAAAGCAAGTCAATATCAATACATCTCTCTGTAATGGCGGCAAATTATCCACAAACTCCACCAACTCATTGCGTGAAATGTTTTCTAATAACTTATCATCAAGGTTGATATTATCGTATTCACAAATTTCTTGTTCGCTAAAATCGGTCGTAACGTACTTATTCTTGGCATTAAACATATCAATAGCAATATTTCTGACCATTACATCAACATAAGCAATTCGTTTTTCTTCAAGCGGAATATCGAAAAACTTTTCGGGTTTGCCCGCAATTCTTGAAAAAGCCTCTTGAACAGCGTCCTCAGCTTCCGTTTCGTTATGTAACTTTGAAAAAGCTATTGAATACAGTCGGTTCTTGTAACAGGAATAAAAATCAGCTAACTCGTTTCGTTGCTCCTCGTTTTCTATGACCGATAATATAGCGTCAATCATTTGAATTCCCCCTTTTTTATCAAGTATATCACAATATGACAGTTTTTTCAAGTCGGAAATTGAAATAGAACTATAAAATTACCCCGCCGCATTTGCTTTTGCATCTGCGGCGGGGTTTCTGCTTGTCGAATAATCGGTTGTCCCTATGTTCCGTTGAGAATGTTCAACAGACATCGAGCAG
>JBJEQL010000193.1:0-2931 GCA_051881735.1 Oscillospiraceae bacterium | reverse complement strand
GGCTACGAACCAGTAGGTCAGGGGTTCGAGTCCCTTGCAGCGCACCAAACAGACTTAAAGCCTTGTGGTTTTTCACAAGGCTTTTTATTTTTGCTTCTATTTTCGTTCTATCGCTTATTTCTATTATATTATTGCCGCAAAATACACAGCATACGAAACAAGCATCAATATACCTGACCAACGTTTTAGCTGATGCTTTCCGACTACGCAGCATATCGTCAGCATAACTGCCGCCGCAATTGCAACCACCATATCAAATATGAAGTTCTGTGCAAAAGGAACAGGGATTATCAATGCTGAAATACCGCATATAAACAAAATATTGAAGATGTTGCTGCCGACAATGTTGCCTATTGCGATATCGGCATTGCCCTTTCTTGCAGCACTCACGGAAGTAAACAACTCGGGAAGCGATGTACCGAGTGCAACGACCGTAAGTCCTATAAAACGCTCGTTCATACCAAGCATTTGTGCAATTGTGCTTGCAGCATCGACAGTTACATTACTGCCGAAGATTATCATTGCAAGACCAACAACTACAAATACTAATGCCTTTGGAAGGGATATCTGTTTGCTGCGTTCTTCTTCGGACTGATTCGACTTATCTCTTTTTGCCATAAGGAAAAGATATGTGAGATATGCCGCAAAGAATACTAACATAATGACTCCGTCAGCAAATCCGAGCGTACCGTCAAGACCAAGCACCAAAAGCAATGCTGTAACAAGTATCATAAACGGCATTTCATATTTTACGGTTGATCTTGCAACCGCTATCGGGACAATTACCGATGACAAGCCAAGTATTATCAAAATATTGAGTATGTTGCTTCCGACAATATTACCTACGGTTATATCTGCATTTTCGCTGAACGCCGCTGTTATGCTGACAGCCGCTTCGGGTGTGCTTGTTCCCATAGCAACAATGGTCAGTCCGATAACAAGTTGGGGTATGCCGAAACGAGCCGCAACAGATGATGAGCCGTCAACAAACCAATCTGCGCCTTTAATAAGCAATACAAATCCCAATGCAAGCAAGCCGATCTGTAAAAATAATTGAAGTATATCCATAATTATCCTCCTTATGATATTATTCGATATTTATCGAGGTATTCTTTGTATTTATCCAAATATTCCGTACTGCCGTTACGAATGCCTCTTAATCCTTCGTGCAGAGTAAGATCATTACGCGAAGCCTCGATTATACAGCCTGCGATATTTGAACAATGGTCTGAAATGCGTTCAAGATCATGAAGAAGGTCAGACCAGACAAATCCTGCTTCTATTGAACATTCGCCTTTACTGAGTCTGCGGATATGACTTGTTCTGAGCTGTTCTTTAAGCTCATCTATTACCTGTTCAAGAGGTTCTACGCGCATAGAGATTTCAACATCATTTGTTTCAAATGCTTTTTTTGTAATACTTAGTATCTCTTTTACAGCAGAAATAAATATCGAAAGCTCTTTTTCAGCCTGAGGAGAGAATTTGATATTCTTATCCCTAAGCTCTTGTACAGATTCTGTGATATTTACGCTATGGTCGGACAAACGTTCAAAATCCCCGATCATTTTATGAAGCTTTGTCGATTCAAGCGCATCAGCCTCGCTTATTCTGTGACCTGTAAGCTTTACGAGATATTCTCCGATAATATCCTCATATTTATCTGTTTTATCTTCAAGAGATCTGACCTTACTGATCTTTTCGGATTCATAATTTTCAATCACGTCCAATGAAATTTCTATGCCTTCAACTGCAAGCATACCCATTTCATTGACGGTAGCTTTGCATTGCTGTAAAGCTACCGATGGTGTAGCAAGAAGCCTTTCATCAAGCTCTGCAAATTTTTCTTTTGTTTTGTCATCACGAATGACCGTAAGTGAGAGCTTTTCAAGCAGTCCTGTCATAGGAAAAAGAAGCATTGTACATAAGATGTTGAATGCCGTGTGAGCCGCCGCAATCCCTGCAAGACTTGCAGATTTTCCAAAAACTTCCGGACTTAAAACTGCATTTACAATACAGAATACAGTCAGCCATACAACTGTACCAATAACATTGAATGACAAATGCACAAATGCTGCACGCTTTGCGTTTTTATTAGCACCTACCGATGATAAAACAGCAGTAACACAAGTTCCGATATTCTGTCCCATAATGATAGGTATAGCAGCGCCGTAACTTATGCAGCCTGTCGCCGCAAGCGCCTGCAAGATCCCGACAGAAGCCGAACTTGATTGTATAATTCCTGTAAGTATAGCACCTGCAAGGACACCGAGAATAGGATTTTCAAACATAAGCAGAATATTTGTGAACTCAGGTACATCTGCAAGACCTCCAACTGCGCCCGACATTGTATCCATGCCAAACATCAAAGTAGCAAATCCAAGAAGGATCAGCCCGTTGTCGTGTTTCTTATCGCTTTTGCAAAACATATAAAAAAATATACCTATAAGCGCAAGAATAGGAGTAAATGAAGTTGGCTTCAACAGCTTCAAAACAACATCATCGCTGTTGATACCACCAAGGCTTAAGATCCATGCCGTTACGGTCGTACCTACGTTTGCACCCATAATGACATTGATCGCCTGCTTTAAGGTCATTATCCCCGAGTTAACAAACCCAACTACCATTACAGTTGTTGCCGAGGAACTCTGGATGACCGAGGTTACGCCCAGACCCGTAAAAAATCCCGCCGCCTTATTCTTTGTCAGCTTGCCAAGAACTGTATGAAGTCGTCCGCCTGCCCTGCGTTCAAGAGCCTGACCCATAATGTTCATACCGAACAGAAACATACAAAGTCCGCCTAACATTGTAAGCACATCAAATATTGACATGAAAATTTCCCTTTCCTTATGTTATTTTTCTGTTATTTATGACGTATATTATACTAATTCTAAACCGTTCTATAGACAAGGACGGCAGATAGAATTTTGTCAA
>JBJEQL010000192.1:0-12032 GCA_051881735.1 Oscillospiraceae bacterium | reverse complement strand
TGAGCATGGTGATAACACGCTGAGTACGGATATAATCCTTCTGGAGAATGATCTCACGTTTCAGGGACATCTCAAATTTAAGAAATTCATTTTCATAGAATTCCTGAAGACCCGTAAGGTCGGGGCGGTTAAGTCCGATCTTGCGGCGGTATTCGTCTATTCCGCTTACGCCGTAAACGAAAGCGTTAGGTACGATAAGTTCGCAGCGTTCGCTTACACGGTTGATGATCTTTTCGATATCTTCCATTGTGTTCATGGCGTCGATCATATTGACGAGAACGAAAAGCTTGCTGAAGCTCATCGGACGTATATGGCTTGCAAGGAATGCCTGTTCCGACTCAGAGAATGGTGAGAGTGCAGATGCAACATAAACAATAGCATCAGCATTGACAAGATAATCCTGAACCTGTTTGTCAAGGCAGTCAAGGTCGGAAAGACCGGGTGTGTCAACGATGCGTATCTCTTTGAGTATCTCTGCGTTGTCATGAATGTCAATGTATTCAAGGCTGTCGGGGAATGCTCTTGTAAGCTTTTCAAGGCGTTCTCTCTGCAGATCGTCTGCGGTGAGCATTATGCGCTGGCCATTTGAGAGAACTGCTTCGGCGGAAGGCGTTTCACCGTAGCTGATAGAGTTTATTGTGAAAGTTTCGGGAGCAACGTTTACAGGGGCGATAGATTTTCCGAGAATCGCATTGATTATCGTGCTTTTTCCTCGTTTGAAATCACCGAGAACAACAAGTGAGAACGGCTCGGTACGGCGCTTGGTGATCGCTTTGTCCCATTGCTTAAGATTATCGGTGAATTCATCTCCGAGAATACGGCATACAGGCTTGTTGCTTAAGATCTGACGCATATCGTTCTGGATTTTTTCAATATCGGGTTCGACATCTGCGTAGGATAAAGCATTGTTAATATTTTCAGACATTTCAAGCACCTGCCTTTCTATCGGAACCGAGTATGATCTCGCATCTTACTTCAAGTGCCTGTTTGTTTACAGTATGAAGATCAACGCTTTCAATATCGCTTCTCCAGCTGTAAAGTGTTTCACAGTTTAAAAATTCCATTCCGGCAAAATAGCGGCGTTCAAGTGAATTTGTGCTGCTGTCAAGCGAAATGCTTCGTGCAGGTGTAACGTGAAGTATTTCATATTTCTTTTCAGCTTCTGCGTTGTCAATACTCTGACCGGTGCGGCTGTAAATGTCGTTAAGTCCTTTTTCTCTTAACGAAAGGAAAATGGATGAGAATTCCTGAGGCTTATCAAGGCAGATAATTCCTGCACGGTCTGCTGTAACATAAGAAAGTGTGAGCCAATCCATCATGACCGAGGCAAGCTGCTTACCGCTGTCGGTAATTGGGTTGACAACATCGCTGTCCATAATGATGCCGAAGCTCGGAGCAGCCTGATAGTAGATGCAATGGTTGTTCTGGATATGACCGCATTCGCAGCCGATGAGATACTGCATTTCCGACCTTGTGCATTTTTCGCAAAGTCCTGAGGTAATAACGATAACCGGGGCAGTATTCTCTGCAGAGATAGAATATATCTCCGATTTGCCTGGCGCGTTTCTTATATAAACCTTAGGAGTATCGATCATAAGACGTTCAGCACAGGTCTTAACGATCGCACAAATCTCCGGATAGTTACCTTGTGTAGCTTCGCTCGCAGTTTTGAATATTTGCTTGAATTTGTTTGGTATTTCTGTTGTGACAAGGTTTTTGTATATTTTGTTCCAGCCCGAATAGGTGATGAATTTCTGACGTACAGAAAAATCTGCGTCAAAAGCGTAGTCCATTCTTCCGCCGACAATATGATCCTTGGAATTTCTTGTTCTTGCGGCGAGATAGTTTGTAAAACTTGTGTCTATTTCGAGCAGGGGATTCTGTTTTTCAAGTGAGTCGAGAACATCGTTCATCGCTTTTGATCCTCCATTATTACTGTTTTTTATTCATCGTTTGTAAGAGCATGGTGAAGATTATATGTTTCCGCAAGCAGAGAACCTGTATATTCTGCGATGTTCTGGAGCTTGACCTTTTCATTTTCGGAAATTGTCTTGCGTTCAGCTTTGAGTTCATTGAGGTTATCGAGAGTCTTCTGCGTATCCTTAAGGATAATTTCGGTTTCGTCTTCGATCTTCTTTTTAAGTCCTTCAAACGATGCGAATACCTGCTGACGTACAGTTTCGGAGAAGTCACTGGAAATACGCATTTCGTGGAACTGCTTTGAAACAGAGTTCTTGAAGCTGTTCTTGTATTTGTCGATTCTTTCCTGAACGAGGATCTTATCAACGGAAAGTTTGCCTGTAAAGGTTCCTGCAAGACCTGCGATAGCCATGATGCAGAGTGTAACAGGGCCTGCCGCAGCTATTCCGAGGAAGCCTGCAAGATAAGCGGCAGCATAGAATGTTGCGCAGAAGCCCACAAATCCGGACGCACCGCCGAGCAGCGCACCCTTGACGCCTGCCTCACGGAAGCCGACAAAAAGTCCGCCCGTGCCGACAGAACCTATGGCAACACCAATGATAGAATCAACGATTCCGCCATTGCGCGAGTGGCGCTGAGGAACGGCAAACATCTGCTGGATCCTTGCAACTGATGCAAAGAATTCGTCCTCGAATGACTGCAAACGTTCTGCTTCGTCGCTTAATGCGATGTTTATTTCGTTCTGTATCTGTTCACAGATGATCTGTGCCTTGTTTTCGATGTTTTCTTTGATCCTTTCGGTGAGTTTTGCATAAACGATCTTAAGCTTATCACGCTTAAGGTCGTCAGCTGACATCGGATAGTCGTCGATAACCTGCATTGCGGTTTCCTCGATTTGGCTCCAGTAACCGTCAAGTATCGGCTTAAGTCCATCGTAAACCTTGTTTGCAGCGTCGTTGATGCGAACGAACTCCTCACGCTTCTTGGTTCTGATAGCGTCGATCTCTTCGATAGCGGCGTTGTATTTTTCCATGAATTCATCGGTTTCCATCATAAGCGAGTTTTCACGGATAACAATGGAGTTGATGATCTCCGAACCGCTGCTGATGATCTTTGTAGCAAGGATCTGAAGTGTGATCGAACCACGTTCCTGAGTGAGCATGTGTTCAAGAACAGCTTCAAACTTCGGGAAATTACTCTCGTTGAGCATTTCTTCGTTATGGCTTTGCTTTGCAAGCAGCGCTTTCTTTGCGTAAACGCCGATTACCTTCGGCTTACCGATCTTACGCTTGTAAACGGCAAATTCCTTTGAGTCCTCACCCATGACGGTCTTGGCTTTTTCCATAACATAAGAGCCGATACGCTTTTCAACGGTTTCAACGATCCTGTCCTCGTCCTCTTTGGAGAATGTTCCGAAACAGTTTACGGCGAAGATGATCCTTCCCATATCGCTCGTGAGCATCCTCTTTTCAAGGAATTCCTTTTCAAACTGGGAGAAAGGCGAGTTTGCGCTGATAACAAAAACAGCTGCATCTATCTCGGGGAGAATAGAGAGTGTAACGTTAGTCATCTGCTCATCATCGTTAAGACCCGGTGTGTCGATGATATCAACATTGTTTTTGCAGAAATCGGTCGCATAATGAACGGTTGCCTGTTTAACGCTTTCCGCACGTTTTTCCGATTCGTATGAAAGCTTTGTAACATAATCGGCAAGCTTGTTGATATCGACATTTTCTTTTTCGCCGGTCTTATACTCAACTTCGACATAAGGTGTTTCGCTATATGTAACACGGTTGAGGGTGGCCGTTGCAGGAAGAACGTCCGCAGGAAGGACTTCCTGTCCGAGCAGCGCATTGATAAGCGTACTCTTTCCTCGCTTGAATTCACCAACAATAGCAACCTCGAAATGCTCGTCGGCAATTTTTTCAATAGTATCTGCAATGGATTTGGCAGTATTGTTCAGCTCAAGCTCTTCGCTGAATTCCTTGAGTTGACAAAGGCAGTCGGTAAGTTCGCTGACTGTCTGCTTATAAGCTGCATAGCTGCCGTAGTTAATAGCATTTTCTCCCATAGCAACCTCCTTGAAATTTTATATGTCTATCTGTGTATTATGGAAAAATTTAAAATAATCATCAAAAATATAATGAACGATACTGGATATATTTGCATTTTATCCAATATCTAACATTTATTATATCACATTACTATATAAAATGTCAACAATTATTATAAATTTTGCAAATTATAATGGAAAAATAAATAAAAGTGTGGTATAATCATAGAAAATCGGTTAAATGCCGAAAAAACGGAAAGGAATCACCGTAAATTATGAATTTCAGACCATGTATAGATATCCATAACGGAAAGGTAAAGCAGATCGTTGGTGGGAGCCTTGCCGACAAGAACAACGCCGCTTCGGAAAACTTTGTTTCTGAGTACGGCGCAGATTTTTATGCCCGTCTGTATAAAGAAAATGACATAAAAGGCGGACATATTATAATTTTAAACGCAGCAGACAGCGAGTATTACAATGCTGACCGACAGCAGGCGTTCTCGGCTTTGCACGAGTATGAGGGCGGACTTCAGGTAGGTGGTGGAGTCAATGCCGATAATGCCGCCGAATATCTGGATAATGGCGCTTCGCATATTATAGTGACTTCGTATGTGTTCAAGAACGGCGCAGTCAATTTTGATAATCTCGATAAGCTTGTCAAAGCAGTCGGAAAGGAACGTGTTGTGCTTGACCTTTCCTGCCGCAGAAGGGGAGAGGATTACTATGTCGTAACGGACAGATGGCAGAAGTTTACCGACTTGAAGCTTTGTCCCGAAGTTCTTGACAGACTTTCGTCATATTGCGATGAGTTCCTTATCCATGCAGTCGATGTCGAGGGAAAAGCGCACGGCGTTGAAGAAGAACTTGCGGCAATGCTCGGAAACTGGGGGAAAATAACCCTTACTTACGCAGGCGGCATAGGTTCATTTGACGATCTTGACAAGCTTAAAACGCTCGGGAAGGGAAAACTTGACTTTACAGTTGGCAGCGCACTTGATATTTTCGGCGGAAATATGAATTTTGAAAAAGTTGCACAATATCATTGACAAAAGATGAAAATTTTTGTATAATAATTATTACGATTTCTTGCAGTATACGCTATAAAATATTCTGAAAGGAGCTGTCCGAAGATGATGATACAATCCTTGAACGGCCCGTGGAGAGTTAACTCCGCAGACGAGAAAATAAAGCTTTATGTAAATGTTCCGGGAACGGTATACAGCTCAATGCTTGAGAATAAAATGATAGAAGATCCGTTTTACCGTCTTAACCAGTATGATGCGCTGAAAATTTCGGACAACGACTTTGTTTTCAGCTATGATTTCATTCCGGCTGAATCAATGTTAAAAAACGATCGCATTTATCTTAAATTTGACGGTATAGATACCATTGCCGAGATATTTCTGAACAATAAAGCGGTCGGTTCTGCCGATAATATGCACCGTACCTATAAATTTGACGTTACCGACTGCATTAGACCCGGAACGAATTCGCTGCGTGTGTTTATCCATTCACCTGTGAAGTATATAAAGGATAAAAATGACGAGCGTAAGCTTTGGGGCGTTGCTTCGACAATGCCCGGTTATCCGCATATCCGCAAAGCACACTATATGTATGGCTGGGACTGGGGTCCCGTGCTCCCCGATGCAGGAATATGGCGTGATGTCAGCCTTGTCGGAGTGAAGTATGCTTCGATAAAGGATGTCCGTATAAAACAGGAGCATAAGCAAAGCTCCGTAAAGCTTGTTATTGATACCGAGATAGAGGATATGATGACAGATAATCTTCGTCTGGAGTGTGTTGTCACCGATCCCGACGGCGTAAATTCCATTGTTAACACAAACCAGCCGAAACAACACAATTCTGCAGTATGCGTTATCCTTAATCCGAAACGTTGGAACGTTCGCGGATTCGGAAAGCAGTATCTTTATGAGGTAAAGGTAAAGCTTATACATAAAGGCGAGATCATAGACAAAAAAGAGCTTAAGATCGGACTGCGCACCATTGAGGTGTCACGTCAGAAAGACAGTATCGGCGAGGAGTTCTGCTTTAAGGTAAACGGCACAAAGATTTTCGCAATGGGCGCAAACTATATTCCCGAGGATAATATTTTGGGCAGATGCAGCCGTGAGCGCACAGAACGTCTTTTGAAGGACTGTGCAGCTGCAAACTACAATATGATAAGAGTATGGGGCGGCGGATATTATCCCGATGATTATTTCTATGATATCTGCGATCAGCTTGGTCTTCTCGTATGGCAGGATATGATGTTCGCCTGTTCGGTATATGACGGAAACGATCCTGCGTTCTGCTCAACTGTTGAGCAGGAGCTTATCGATAATGTACGGCGCATTGACCACCATGCCTGCCTTGCAATGTGGTGTGGAAACAACGAGATCGAATCCGCATGGCAGTATTGGGGACTTCCGAACGATGCCGAGCTTAGACAAGGCTATCTGAATATGTTTGAGAATATTGCGCCGAAGGTCATCGCACGTTATGATACGGGGCATTTCTACTGGCCGTCATCACCGTCATCGGGCGGAGGTTTCAATGACAGCGGAGCCAAGAACAAGGGCGATATCCATTACTGGGAAGTTTGGCACAGCCTTAAACCTTTCACCGAATATAAAAAGTATCTTTTCCGTTTTTGCTCGGAATACGGCTTTGAGTCGATACCCTGCATGAAAACGGTCAGAACCTTTGCCGAGGAAAAAGATCTGAACCTTATGTCGCCTGTTATGGAAGCACATCAGAAATGCGAGGCAGGCAACGAAAAGCTTATGTACTATCTTGCGCAGATGGTGCATTATCCGTATAATTTTGAAAACCTTGTATATGCAACACAGCTTGTCCAGGCAGACGCTATCCGTCTTAACGTTGAGCAGATGCGCCGTCACAGAGGTATATGTATGGGTTCGCTCTACTGGCAGGTCAATGACTGCAATCCCGTCATTTCATGGTCATCTATCGACTACTTCGGGCGTTGGAAAGCTCTTCATTATTACGCAAGAAGATTCTATGCGCCCATTATATGCTCGGTCGATGACAGCGACAAGGATAACCTTGTTTTCAATGTTTCCAACGAGAAAACAGCTGCATTCAGCGGTCATATAAAGTGGAAACTGAGGAAGAACACCACAGAGGTAATTGCCGAAGGTGATTCGGGCGAGTTTACCGTACCGCCGCTTTCCGCTGTGAACTGTTTCAACGTAACAAAAGAGATGACAGGTATTGACGAAAGCAGCTATTCGTCCTGTACGCTTGAATATTCGCTTATGCATAAGGATGCAATTATCAGCAATTCGACCTTCCTCTACTGTCTGCCAAAGCAGTTTGAGTTTCTTCCGCCAGAAATCAGCGTAAAATGTGACAGCCTTGGAGATAAATTCTGTCTTACATTCAGTTCAAAGGCATACGCAAAGGGCGTTTATCTTGACTTTGACGAATTCGATGTCGTTTTCGGCGATAATTGGTTTGACATAAACGGTCAGGATGTCAGCATACTACTTAAAAAAGACGCTCTGCCGCCGTATTTCACTCCGGAGCTTGTTGAAGAAAAGCTGCGGATAAAATCGTATGCAGATGTTGCATTAGATCAATGAGGTATATTTTTATATGAACAACGAACTCAAAGAAGAATTTCTTAAAATTTACAACGATAATATAAAAAGGGACGGTGCGGATAGTTTTCTGAATTATCTGGTAAAAACCGATTTCTTTGTCGCTCCCGCAAGCACACGTTTCCATGGTTCACATGAGGGCGGTCTGCTTGAACACAGCCTGAACGTTTATCATTGCTTAAAGGACTATCTTAGCCGTGAAAGAGCGAAGCAGGTATACAATATGAATTACAGCGAGGAAACGATAGCCCTGTGTGCATTGCTGCATGACGTCTGCAAGGTAAACTTCTACAAGACCGATTACCGCAATGCCAAGAACGAACGCGGAGAGTGGGAAAAAGTTCCGTATTATACGATAGATGATACCCTTCCCTATGGACACGGTGAAAAATCTGTATACATCATATCCGGCTTTATGCGCCTTACAAGAGAGGAAGCCTTTGCGATAAGATATCACATGGGTTTTTCGGGTGTCGAAGACAAAAACAGCATCGGAAAAGCGTTTGAAATGTTTCCTCTTGCGTTTGCACTTTCGGTCGCAGATATGGAAGCGTCATATTATCTGGAAGCATGATAACGTATTTATTACATAAATCGTAAAGGGGTTTTGGCAATGGCAGATATTGTTGCAATAGGAGAAATACTTGTCGATCTGACGCAGAAAATTTCCGAAACGGGTGAGATAACCTATACCCAGAATGCCGGGGGAGCATCGGCGAATGTTGCAGTCATGGCTGCAAAGCTTGGTGTTCCTGCAGGTTTTATCGGAAAAGTCGGAAAAGATATGTTCGGCAGATATATAAAAAATGTTCTTGAAGAAAACAAGGTAAGCACCAAAGGACTTATTCTTGACGATAATTATGCGACTCCGCTTGCGTTCGTAAGCAAGAATGAGGACGGAGAAAGAGAGTATTATTTTGTCAGAAAAGAGGGTAATGATTCGGCACTTTCATATTCTGAGATAAACAAAAAGCTTATTGACAACTGCAAGATATTCCATTTCGGTTCAAGACTTCTTACATCAGAGCCGTCACGTTCGGCTGTAATGCTCTGTGCGGAATATGCAAAAAATCATGGAAAGATCATAAGCTTTGATCCGAAATTCCGCCGCAGTCAATGGGAATCACAGGATGACGCTGTACGGACTATCCAGAGTGCATTGAAGCTTGTCGATATCCTTAAGGTTTCCGAAGATGAGCTTCAGCTTGTTTCAGGCTTTGGAAACATGGCAACGGCGATAGCAAGACTTATCGGACTTGGCGTAAAGATAATATGCATCACGCAGGGAGCAAAGGGGTGTATTGTCGCAACAAAAACGGGTATAAATAACGTAAGCTCATTCAAAACAGAAATTGTGGATACAATGGGAGCAGGTGACAGCTTCTTTGGTGCTTTCCTTTCGCAGATAGCTAATACTGCAAAGCCGTTAACTGATCTTGATAGAGATGACCTAATTGAAATTTCAACCTATGCCAACGCCTGCGGTGCGCTTAGCGCAAGAAAACTCGGTGCTATTTCATCAATGCCCACCGATGAAGAAATCAAAGCACTTATTGCACAGAATGTTAAGTAAACTCCGGAATGTTTTACCATTAACAGCTTATTTTCATCAAATCCATTGACAAAACACAGATTCAAGTTTATAATAAATAAGTTGTTTTAAAATGAAAGGAATCTTGTTATATGAAGCTTGAATCATTTAAAAGTATATTTTTCAAGGCAATTATGTCCGGATTTATGATCGGTATCGGCGGAACGGTTTATCTTATGTGCGATAATAAGTATATCGGCGGATTTCTGTTCAGTTTCGGACTTTTTACTATTATCCAGCTTGGCTTTGCGCTTTATACAGGCAAGGTCGGATATATTCCCGAACGCAAACCGATATATATCCGTGAGGTTCTAATAACGCTGCTCGGAAATATCGTCGGAACAGGCGTATCGGCGCTTATGATTTCCGCAACAAGAATCGGTGCAAAGGTTCATGAAAACGCTCTTGCTGCAATGGAAACGAAACTCAGCGACGGGATCGTAAGCCGACTTATCTTAGGCTTTTTCTGCGGAATGCTGATGTATCTTGCAGTTGAGAATGCCAAGAACTGCCGTGCAAAGGGTCACGATACATCAATGATCTTCGGTACAGCCGTTCCGGTAATGCTCTTTATCTTCTGTGGATTTAACCATTCGATCGCAGATTGCTTCTATTTCTTCTCTGCAGAAGTAACATTGGGTGGTGTACTTTATATCCTTGAAGTTGCTGTCGGAAACGCACTTGGCGGAATGTTTATACCGTTTATGAAAAAGCTCTTCGATAAACCGGAAAACGAAACAACAAAATAAAAAATCAGCACAGTCTGCATTGCACAGACTGTGCTTTTTTGTTTATTCAGTCTTTTGATTTATAATAAAGCATACAATGGCAGAATCCCTCGAAATTCGGGTCTGCTATCTGACTTCTGAATTCCTTGCAGATACAGCGCTCGTCTTCGGTGCGCTTTAGTCTGCACGGACAGTATCCGCCTGTGCGCTTCAATCCCTCTTTTATTTTCGCAACAATTTCTGCATTATCATTCAGTTTTACTGCCATCGTCTTCACCCTGCTCAAGCGGAAGCTCGTCTTTTTCCTTAGGCGGAACATAGCCCTCGGGGAGCTGTTCCTTTACTGCTACAAGAAGCTTTATCTTCTTGCCCTCATCGGAGAACATCTTCTCATGTTCGGTTTCAAAATTCGGTGCATAATCGGAATTATGCAGATCTCGTGTGATAAATTTCACAGAGAATCCTGAATGTTCAAAATAGGGGAGTGATTCCTCAAACAATTCGTCATCGTCAGTCTTGAAGTGTATCTCTCCGCCGTCACGCAGGAATGTTCTGTACTGCATAAGCTGGCGAGTGTGTGTAAGACGACGCTTTTTATGTCGCTTTCTCGGCCACGGATTGCAGAAATTGATGTAGATACGGTCGATTTTGTCGTTTTCGTCAAATGCTGTGGTTATCTTTTCGATATTCTGCGAAACAAGCTTTATGTTGTTTATCTCCAACCCCTTTTCTTCAAAATCAGCTGTTATGGTTCTTCTTGCAACGGCGAGCATTTCGCTTTTTATATCCATTGCGAGCCAGTTCACGTCAGGATAATGCTGTGCCGCCTGAACGACAAATCTGCCCTTTCCACAGCCAAGCTCTGCATATAGCGGCTTATCGTTCGGGAAAACGCTGTTCCACTTTCCTTTGAATTCTTCTGCGTGTTCAATGTAAAACGGACACACCGCAAGCTCGGGACGGGCCCATTTTTTTCTTCTCATTCTCATAATTATGTATTTCCTTTATTCTTTTTTAAATGAAAGCTCAAGGCTGTCAATTTTTGTTTCAAGGCGAGTGTATTTTACTCCTGCTGCGTCAAGCATACGCTTTGAAGCTATGGTCGCATCGCTGTCAGCGTATTTGTCATAGAGATAAACGACCTCTCTTATACCGGACTGGATTATAGCTTTTGCACATTCGTTGCAAGGGAAAAGGTCAACGTAGATCTTGGCACCTTTGAGCGATTTGCCGTTGGAATTGAGAATTGCGTTCAGTTCGGCGTGAACGACAAAGCGGTATTTTGTGTCCGTGCCTTCTCTCGCCCACGGAAAATCATCGTCCGAGCAGCCTATAGGGAATCCGTTGTATCCGGTCGAAAGGATAATGTTGTCGCTGCTGACGATACACGCTCCAACTTGGGTGTTAGGGTCTTTGCTGCGTTTTGCGGCGAGAAGAGAAACTCCCATGAAGTACTCGTCCCATGAAATATAGTTGCTGCGTTTCATATGATCCGTCCTTTCAAATATCAAGTTTGATTAATTATAGCATATTGCTAAAAAAAAATCAAATTTTTTTATGCATAAAATTTGTATTTACTGTTGATTTTAGATTAGAAATATGTTATAATTTAACTAATTTATACTAATATCTAATCAAAAAGTGTGCAAAAAATCAAACAATATATATTTTGCACAGATTATACTGTTATCACTTTGATTGGAGATTAGCATTAAAGCTGCGGTATGCAATATTTTTTCGGAGGATTTTTCTTATGGATTATAAGCAGGAATTTATTAAATTTATGGTTGACTGCGGAGTGCTTACATTTGGCGACTTTACACTTAAAAGCGGCAGAAAGGCACCGTATTTCATCAATACAGGCAACTATAAAACAGGCGCACAGCTTGCAAAACTCGGAGAGTTCTATGCAGCTTGCATTGAGGATAACAAGATCGAAGCCGATACGCTGTTTGGTCCTGCTTACAAGGGAATCCCTCTCTGCGTTTCCGCTTGTGTTGCACTTTTCAATAAATACGGCAAGGACGTAAGCTATTGCTTTGACAGAAAAGAAGCTAAGGACCACGGCGAGGGTGGTATGTTCGTAGGAAAGCAGCTCTCAGATGGTGAAAAGGTCG
>JBJEQL010000191.1:0-12085 GCA_051881735.1 Oscillospiraceae bacterium | reverse complement strand
CTGCTTGTTTCGTCCTCACCGATCTTGACATAATTAACATCGGATATTACGCTCACGGTTTTAAATATCTTCCAGTCGGACGGCGAACCTAACCCATTGTTTTCATCGACAATTGCAGACAATGCCGCCGTGCTGTGTTCCGTGCTGTCAAGCATATTTACAAATCTTTGCACTATATAGTCCATGTAATCCAGCATTATCCACAGATGATCGATTCTGAATAAAGCCGCATCATCAAGCTTGTAAAATTCGGTTATGTCATTGTGGGTGAATTTCAAAATATCCGAATCGTATATCGTGAAGACATACTCTTCTCCGCCTGCGTTTATTTCGGTAACAGAATATGCCGCACCGCTTACATCGCAGTCCGTTCCGAGATAGCTGTAATGGTTTAGGTCACCGCAGATGTCGTTAAAAATTACGCTGACGTCATATAGCCGACCGTTAACAACGGGAAGCTTTTTCGATACTTCGCCGTCTGCATTGTAATAAACGGTTTGCGCTGTGTCGGTTTCCTTCATTGCCATTTTCAGTTCAATGCTGTTAATGGCTCTGTAGTCTTCGCTGTCATAAGCCATATCAATAACATAGATCTCATCGACTTTCTGTTCAAGCCGCATATTGACCTTGCCCTCATCGCCGTTGTAGGTGTCGGTCATATAACCCCATTCGGCGGTGAAATTGTCGCTTATGCGTATGTTTCTTGACTTCCTGCCGCTTTCATCAATTATGTCCATCCTTTTGGGCTTTCCGTTTACATTTAAACTATAAAAAGTCGCACGATACAAATTATCCGCAAAAACCGAGCCGTTGTCGGGTTCTGTAAATATGATAAGTTTTGGGGCGTTCTTTTCAAGTCCTGTGAATTTGAAGCTCTCGTCAATGTTATTAGGCAGACTATCGATCGGCAGAACACACGCACCGTAGTATGTGCCCGTCAGCGGATTTACCGAGCGAATGAAGTACTTGTCCTCTGCACTTACAAGCTCAATTCTATACGGCTTATCATAACCTTCTATTTCATATTCCCAGAAAACCTCTTTTGCCTTCGCCGCAGGCTCATCCTTGATGTAATAAACATCGTTGGTTGTGTCCATTTCTGCGCTTATCGGAATAAGCCTTCCGTCGGAATACTCAAATTCGACATTGACTCTTGTCAGATAGTAGTAGGACGTTATCCTATCGTTATTCAGATATAGATCATACTCAGCATGAACTTTACCATTCTCAATGTAAAATCTGCTGTTTCCATCGCATTGTATATTACCGTCTTCGTCAAGCGTGATCGGATCTTCAAAAGTAGAGTCAAGGGTGAAAACGTGTTCTTCTCCTGCACAAGAAACGTTGAATTCAACGTCTGAAAGCTGATCTATCCTTATGTCAAGCAGCTTTTCAACAGCTTCTTCGTCTACACTTATCTCCGAAAGATCGGCGCCGTTTATCAAAGTCATAACGCATCCACGATAGTAGGTTATGACCGCAACATCGTCCGTTCCGTCCGAATTAATGTCGCAGAGAACTATCTCCGAAACATCGGGTGTACCGTCCTCGGGAGAGATGTTCTTTTCAAAATGCTGTTTTATCTCCGTGCCGTTCACATTTTTTATCGCATAAAAGCCGTTGTAGCTGTCCGATACCGTCAGCATTATGTCCGTTTTATCGGAGCGAAGCTCAAATTCGTGCGTTTCGTCATTGTATACGGAGGTAAAGCCGGCAGAGTTATCCATAAGTGCAAATTCAGTCGGTACAGCACGTTCAGATTCGGAAACATATTGGCTCGGGTCTAATGGGTCGAATTCGCAGGTGAAGCTGTGACTTCCTGCAGTAAAAATGCCCTTTTTCAGCTTGTATTCAAGTGTTATCTTGATATTTGCATTGCCGTTAAAGCGACTAAAGGCAGCGTCAATATTGTAATCGGGGTCGTTTATATCAAGCTCCTTTTCATAGGTTGCATCATTAAAATATCCCTCTGGTGTACTTATATAATCGGCCTTTTCACCATTGGAATAAATTCTGTAGCCGAAAACATTGGACAATACTGTAACGCTGTTTAAACTGTCGATAGTATATTTCTCACTTTCAAAGGAAATATCCACATAATAAACGTTTCTCTTGTAAACTCTGACGATAAGCTTTCCTGCTTCGCCATCATCATCTTCGAGCATCTGTGAGAAATAGTATAGATCATTCATGTCCGATGTTTTGCTGTCCCCATCCCTTGTGCTTACGGAAATATTCTCGCTTGTGCCGAATATAACTGCGGAAACAAGAACAGCGGCAAGCACGGCAGCAACCGCAATAATGCGCACCCTTTTCATGCTCATAATGTTTTTGATACGGGACTTTATGCCGCTTTCACCGAAGCCCGAAACAAGCATAACAGGGTGTTTTTTTGAAGCCGCACATTCAAGAAGGCTGTTTGCATATTCCCTTCGGTTCTCGGTTCCGATAATGTTCAGAACGCTCATATCGCAGAGTTTTTCCGCATCGGCAAGGTACATATATCTGCATATCCACACGATCGGATTATACCAGTTCACGGCACAGATAACAAGCGTGAGGACGTTCCATAATGGGTCAAAATGCTTAATGTGACTGCTTTCGTGGAGCATGATATGCCGCAGAAGCTTTTGATCGTTTTTGTCGATCGTTTCGGGAAGTATTATTACGGGAAACAGAACGCCGAAGACAGCAGGAGTGTCAATTTCTCCGCTGCGAACGCTGATCTTACGCTTTATTCCGCTTTCTTTTATGACGCTTTGGCAGACTTCATTTTCAAGCAGCGGCAGGCGGTGAAATCTGACCGTACATACGATAATTGCGAACAAAATACAGAATATGAGCAGCGCTGTTACGGAAAAATACACCGTGTTGGCAATGCTTTTCATATCCATTTGATACTCGGTATGCTCTTGTATCGGAAGCTGAACCGGTTGCTCTGCAATATTATTGTAATTCTCCGAATTTGGAGCAGTTCCCGTCACCGCAGGAGCTATATCAACATAAGCATCACTTTCGGACGGTGTTTCAACTGTACTTTCCACAGACGATGACGGCTTTACAAACAAATTCATAACGGAAAAATGTGACGGCAGTTCAACGGGAACAGCAAATTTCAGAAACACGACCGCCCACATAATTATGAACGGCTTTATGCCTGTTCTGCTCCCGAAAAGCTTCCTTATCACGATAGCGGCAATACCAAGAAGCGTGGAGGTAATTATTACGGAAGCCATTTTCATTCACCCCGATCATTTTCGTCTATGCTTTCATCTATCAGCTCTCGCAGTTCTTCAAGCTCTTTTGCAGAAAGCTGTTTTTCCTTGATAAATCCCGAAACAAGCAGCTTTGCCGAGCCGTTGTATAGCTTTTCCAGCAGTCCTGCCGTTTCGCTCGTCCTCACTTCGTCTTTGCCAATAAGAGCCTTGCACACATAGTCGGGTTCGCTGCGCTCAATTGCACCTTTTTTGATAAGTCGGTCGATAAGAGTATAGACAGTCGGCTTTTTCCAACCCTTTTTCTCGGCAAGGCGGCTTGCGATCTCAAGCGCAGTCACTTCCCCCTCGTCCCATACTATGTTCATTATCTCATAATCATTGTCGCTTAATTTCATTGTTTTTTCTCCATTACACAGGTGTAGAATATTATCCTGATTATCATTATACACCTGTATAATGGATTTGTCAATAGACAATTGTAAAATACCACAAAAAGACTTGGAGCACTCCATTGATGATAATAGAGTACTCCGATTTATAATAGCTAAATATATAAACATTGCATAATTATGCAAGAATACTGTCCGAATCGCAGATGTTATATATTAGCACTCTGCAATAGGACGTATATCCGCTGTCACCGGCATAGCCGATAACTGTACCGGAATTAACAGTATCATTTGCAGAAACCGAGAGGCTATTCATGTTTGCATAAAGAAAAATGTTGTTATTTCCGTGATCAATCACCGCCATGTTGCCAAATTTGTCATTATAGCCAGAAAACAGAACAGTTCCATCATTCATGGAGAAAACCTTAGCATTCACATCCGGTTTAAATTCGTATGCTCCATAATAAAGAGTGCTTTCTGAATAGTCTTTATCGATGGGAAGACAAAAATCAGATGAAAAGTTATCCTTTAGCAGTTCACACGCTTTATTTCCATAAATGTATTCATTTTCATTTAATTGCTTAATTATAATTCCTGAACTGTTGTCAAGGAAATTATTCAACACCTCGTTAGTATTGCCGTTATTAATATTGTCGGACGGCATAGGGGTAACGCCGCTTTCTTGCGATTCGTCCACCGCAATAAATCCCCCATCACTCCCGTCATCATTAATGGTGAGAGTATAGGTACTGATCGTATGTTCTTCCGTTTCCAGCTTAAATGATATCGTTCCGTTGCCAAGATATGTCAGATCGGGAGGATCGGCCGCTTTTGTGTGAAAAGACCAGAAACATCGCTGCGCAAAACCGTCTTCATCAAAAAACGCAACCTCCACCGCTCCATTAACGGTGTATTCAAAAAGAACCGCTCCGATAGGGGTAAAGGCACGATCGGGGATCACAACACAGTCGATCAATTTCAGCTTATCCGAGTTCTCCATATTGTAAAACATATCGGTGATATCTTGCTTTGTCCAAGTTTTTTCATCATTTTGAGATAAGTAAGCATCGTCATCATTTTCAATACTGTATTCACCTAATTCCAGCACATTATAACTGCTGTATTTATCGCTGTTTGTTATTTCAAGAACACATGAACCGCTTATTATTCTCGTATCTTCCGCATTTCCTTCAAGCAGAGTTTTGACATTAAAAACAAAATTCTTGCTTTCATTAGGTTCAAATGTATATTCATCCGTCGGACCGTATGCCGTTGGATGAACTATTTCCGAACTGTAACACAAACCGAAATGTTGAGAGAGATTAACCGATAATTCATCCGAAGTCGTATTGGTTATCATGCAGTCGAGCTTGTATTCATCACCGATATTAACAATATATGCTTCTGCGCCGAAAGCATCGCTGCTTTTGATATATGCCTTTGTTCCCTCTGCCCGAACAAAGCTCACATCACGATATTCAATAACATTCTCGTCGATATAAGGTATTCCCGAAGCCGAAACGATATCACCTTTTTCATCGTATGAAATATTTAGAAGTATCTCGGTTTCATTAACTCCGATTTCATTTGCCGATACATTGCAGATCTTATATTCTATCGGCTTTTCCCACTTTGTTCTTTCGCTCTCTGTCCAATTATCGCCGGCAGCTCCGAAAAGCTGTATAGTACCGTCTTTTACAACAAAGTATGCGTTTGAATTTGCGCCGTATGCGTAATACTTTCCGTCGTTCAGAACGCTTTCACTCGGCTGATAGTCCCAGCCGCCATCGTCGGCTTTGCTTCTGTTTGCACAAAGAACGACTGAAACGATCACAGCCAAAACAGCCAGAACAATAACTAACCACACAGCAGGCTTTTTGAAGCTTAAAACGTTTTTTATTCTCTGCTTGGTGCTGTTTTCTCCGAAGCAGGCGGTGAAGGACGCTGTCGGCTTAACGGAAAGCTTCAAAAGCGTCTGCGAATAATCGGCTTTCTGCTCGTTTGTCATATCAGCCGTGACTTTTTCATCGCAGGACATTTCCATATCACGCTCGAAAAGTTTGAACATCACCCAAACAAGCGGATTGAAGCAATGTATGCAAAGTGCGCAGTACATTATGAGCTTTGCAATATGATCTCCTCGGCGGATATGAGCGCACTCATGCTTTAGAATAAGCTCGTTTTCGGCAGATGCAAGTCCCGTGGGAAGATAGATTTTCGGACGGACAACTCCCATAATGAACGGGTCGGATATTGCCGCCGAAACATAGACATTTCCGTTCATTTTCTGCGCAGTTTTCAACTTATGTGAGAGCCTTATCCACGAACCGGCTCCCCACAAAAGCATTGCTGCGGCAAAAGCTGCCCATACATACGAAAGCACGGCAACGAGATCCACACGCTTTTGCAATGGTGACGGTTGAACATTTTCGCCAGCCGTATCGGGTACAGCCGTTACCTGCTCGGTTATTTCCGTATTATTCGGCACGGCAGCAACAGCATTTTCGGGATAAGTGCTTTCGGTTACTGTTTCGGTGTAGGGTATATCGACCTTTGGTATCGGCGCAGCAGGCAGCTCAAAGCTTATCGGACATAGCAATCTGAACAAGGCCGCTGCCCACAATATGTAGGAAAAAACCTTCGGCGCTTTCTTCAAAGCCAGTCTTAAAAGCATTATCACAGCAATGACAACAGAAGCAGTCAAGCTCATCTCAACGACTTTTATAAAGATGTCCGTCATAGTCATTCACCTCTGAACTTGTCAATCATTTGCTGAATTTCGTCGATCTCGCTTTCGGAAAGCTTTTTTCTGTCGGCAAATGCCGCAAGAAAGCGTGGGAGAGAGCCGCCGAAGTCTTCTTCGATAAGCTTATCTGTTTTAATTGCGGCTATCTCCTCCTTTGAAATAAGGGTGGAAACGTGTCCGCCCTTGTTCTCGCAGATGCCCTTGTCGCAAAGGCGTCGGAGCATAGTATAAGTGGTCGATTTTTTCCATTCAAACCTTTCTGCGCAAAGCTTTACAAGCTCCCCCGAGGCTATCCCCTCATTCTCTCTTATAAGATCGGCAAATTTACTTTCCATTTCTCCAAGTGAAATATTCATAGCGGTCTGTCCTTTCGTTAGTTTAATGTTTGTAGACTACATATAGTTTAACACTTGTAGACCAATTTGTCAAGAAGGGAAAATATATTTTTTCATTTTTTCTTGCTTTTATATAGCAAATATTGTATAATAACTGTAAATACAAGGCATTCAAAGAAAGCACATACGATTATTGACGTAGATAACCTCTCAAACCTCACAGTTAGCGAGTAAAAATATTTAAAGGGATGAAAATCATGAAAATAGGCATTACACCGTTAACGCACACCATAATTAATTCACCGCACAAATCCCAAAACCAATCTGTTCCTTTTTTCTCCTATGATATACCAACCGAGGAAACCGTACAAGCTGCGGATAACAGCACGGTAAATATCAATGAGGAATACGAAAAGTTTTTATCCGAATCATCGGGAATAAAAGCGGCACTGTCTGCCGTTCCTACATATTCCGTAAGCAGTTCGCAAGCCGAATATCTTGCGCAGAAATATGATCTTAACAATATGCCGCAGAATTCGGTGCAGGAGCGTGAGTTTCTCAATGAGCTTGTGTCGATGAATATAATCGGAGAAAAAGACGCAAGGCTGTTCAACTTTAACTGCGGCGGCTCTGTTGAAAGTGTTTCGTCCTGCGTTTCGGTCGTTCCGTTTGGTGATGAGCCAATTCCAATGTGGGAGGACTGCTATGTTGACTCCAACAACATTATTGAAAGGCTTTTATCTGTTATTGAAACGCAGAAAAATATCTGTGCTTACTACAATAACAAGTGCATCGACATTGAAAATGCGAAAAAGTGCGATTTAAACGGTGCAGAAGCGAGCCGTGAGTTTTTATCTGCCAAGGAAAAGGTGTTGTTTGCGGTTCAAAGCATATATCAAATGGATAAGGAATAAAGATTTCCATTATATTTCACAATATGGAGGAATTCTTATGCGTTATAAAAAAGCACTTGTGATTTCAGCACTTGTAACTTGCTTGACAGCTTGCGGAAAAAGCCCTGCGTCAGAGAATAACGACACAATTGTATCCGAAGGATTCTTTTTGCCTTGCACTAACGGAAGTTATTTGATGATCGTTGATAAGCAAGGACCTACAGCAATGTCCCCTGAAAACGGTGATAACAGCATATATGATGATTTATCTGCCGGGGATCATATAATGGTAACACACGGCATGATCCTTGAAACATATCCGGGACAAACTACTGTATACAGCATTGAAAAGCTATCGGACGGTAATTTATCGGATATTCCTGCCGATACACTTGCCAATCTTGAAGAATTGGGTTGGATCGCAGCGACCGATCCGCAGGAAAATACTTAATCTACGCATAGGGCGATCAAACGTGCGTATATAATTACTGATGCTGCTTATTGAATATTAAGCGTATTCGAAAAACAGCGGAATTATCATTGCTTTTATCATGTCATTTGGCTTATTGAAATTAAATGAGGATGATTACTATGAAAGTGTTCATTGAGGGAAATCACTATATTAACGATTCTATGATCAAACCTTCTCGAAGTGCTGCCTCATCAGATGCCTTTAAAACAGTTTTAAATAACATTGATAACAATGATACGGCATTGGCAAAAAAAGCAGAAAGCACTTCTTTATGTGGAATTGGATCAAGCCCAACGGACGAGAACAATTCCATAAATAATGAAAGCTCAACAACTAACAATGATGATAATTCAGAAAAAATCTATTCTTGCTATGAGTGTGAGGTTAAGGATGAATGTCAAAGATTTAAAGACGAAAAAACAGATATTCTTATGGACAAAAAAATCTCGCTGACTACTAAATATGATCCGATTTCAGGGAAAAAGGTTCCTGTGTTTACCTCTCCAAATGATGAAATTGATAATTCTTTGAACCGGATGCTGCTTTTCTCTCATTCATATTATTACGGTAAGAAGGAAAAAAGGAAATAAAAAACAGACCAAAACCTATGCTTTATGATTATTTGTTATACTAAACACCATTATTAAGTTCGGCGGTTCACCTGCCTATATTGGCTTTTTTATTCAGTTATTCTCCCCTATTATTTCAATAGCTTTTACAAAAACACTATCCCATTTAAGACGGTTTTCTATCGTGTAAGGGTCTTCGCCGCTGCGTTTTATCTCCTCACGCATGAAATATGCTTCTATCGGCTGCTGAACGTAAATGTCGGGCGCTGTCCCCTCGACCGAACTGAATGTTCCGTTCGGATTTTTCGCAGCATAAGCGGTGTAAGTATAGTAAATTCCGCTTATGTCGTTATAATTCAAGCATATCGTTCCGTCACGCTCTCCGCCGGTGTTGTTTGTGCCGATGACAGTTCCCAAGCTGTTCCGCTTGAACTCCCAAGCAAGGTTATCGGCAGACGAGCCTGTGCTGTCCGAAATAATTAGACAGACGTTTTTCCTTTCGGGAGCTTTGCCCTTGATGCTTTCGCTGTAAAAGGTTCTGTACAAGCCGCTTTCTTTATCGAATTTATACAGCCTTTTGTTATTGATACGGTCGTAAAAATCCTTTGTTATGTAAACCTCGCTTTCTGTCTGTATGTCCTTGTCGGAAATCGCACCGAGAACCGCTTTTGCATACTCATAATATCCGCCCTTGTTGCTGCTTATGTCAATAATTATGCTGCTTACGTCTTTTGAATATTGAATGATAGTGTTTTCAATTACCTCGGGCGGCGATTCGGGTGATAAAAACTGATTTATTTTTACAAGCAGCAAGTCTTTCTCCTTACTTTTGTAAATGTTAAGATCGCCGACTTTCACGCAGTCTGTTTTGGGCGAAGTTATGTCATCGGTTTCGCTGCTTAAACCGTCAACAAATTTGAAATAATCAATATATGATATTATAGTGTTAGAATTTGCACCATAGTACATTTTATCTTCACGCTTTTCACCGTTTTCGGTGATGTATTCAACAGTACATTCTTCTCCGCAGACATTATTGAAGATAACAACATCACGGAATGGCTTGTTATTAACATGATCAAATTTGAGCTTTCCCGACAGCGAATTTAGTTTGACAAATTCATCAATATCAATGCCGTTCACGGTAAGAAGCTCAGCCTTGTTTATGCTATAAATGTCGTTGTCGATATCCTCTGCAATGCCAAGGTACTTGCCCGAATAGTAGGCAAATATCATCTGCGTGATATCCTCATCATAGTGTTTTTTACATTCATTATGAATGGTTTCAAACCAGTAGTTTTGTGCGTTTACAAAGGAATCGTTCTTTGAAAGGTGTTTTGAGAAATCCTCGTCCATACTTGAAAGCATAGGAAAACCGACCGAAAGATGGCAGCTTGGTATATTATTCAGAAAACCTTGAAGCAGCGAATAATATTCAATATCGGATTCAGCATTTTCAACCTTTGCTTTATAATAAGCCTTGGTTTCATCATAGCTTATTCCGTACAGACTTTCGTAGGAATACAGAGTCGGGATATTGCTCTCGATATGTTCGCAGAGCAGTTCAAAGTCATCAATGTGCTGCTGTTCGGTCATGCCTGTGTACGTATCGAGAGTTACCTTGCGGGAGAAAAAGTCCGTGTTTGATCTCATATATGCGAATGTCAGCACAGTGAGCATTACAGCCGTAAATACAATGGTGCATATAATTTTTACGGAGCTTGGACGGTGTTTTGGCATTGTTATTCTTCTCCTTTAGGGAAATGTCGGATAATTCGTTGATTTATAACGTTCCGCTTCGTTTCAGAATATTTGAAACAACAATATCCTAAGAACAGCATATCCTATCACAGCTGCTGTTATAAAGCATATCATATCACGATAATAAATGCAATAGCTGCCACGTTAAAAATGCAGCGCAGCCAATCATTCCGATACCGTATCCACATGTTATCGGAAATGAAAGAATGATTCCAAATTTGATGATTATGTTCATGAAATAAACGTCCTTTGCAAAATATATTGTGTAGATTTTATTTGTGCATTGTACAAAATTATCAGTCAGAAATTTATTTTTTGTTCTTTTCTGTTATTAGTTCAAGTGCTTTTCTTCTTCATTTTGTTTTGCATATTTTGCTCATAATTTCCGTTTAAGATAGTTGCAGAAAACTGCTGCATTTAGCAATTAAACGTAGGAATTGTCAAGCAGTAGTTTCTGCATTATGATCATTGTACGTTTTGCTGCTGACAGTCGGTAAGGTGCAAAGATTTTTCAGCAAATCCCGCCTTGCCCGTTTTTATCATATACACAATAAGCAGCGCAAGTGAAACGATCAGCACAATGGTCGTTCCAAGACCGCCTTCCGCACCGAACGCTCCGCCGTTTATAAGACTGCTCTCTTGGGGCGATGTTACGCTGAATACAGATACAGCATGAACTTCTATGCCGCTTACCTTTATTCCGTATATATTGCCTTGGGCGTAATTCCATATCGAATGGATAGCGCATGCGCCCCAGATATTATCAAAGCATATCATATAAAGAGCAAAAAACGCTGCAACAAGAAATAGATTTACAAGAGCAAGCACATTTAATCCGTCATTTCCCAGGTGCGCCGCCATAAATGCCAGTGAGCTTATAATAACAGCAGCCGACATACTGTGTTTTCCGCCGAGAGTGTTCATGAGATATCCGCGGAATATAAATTCTTCGCTCATGCCCTGAACAAAAAAGCCTGCTAAAAATACTAACAGCAGCCCGATCGAAACATTGCTGTTCAGTCCGTCAAATTTCATGCCGCCGAGTAAAACGTTCACCAAAACAACTGCGCTGAACATTATCAAGCCTATCAGACAGCCTATAAGGTAATTTCTTGCAGCGTATTCTTTTTTTATGCCCATTGAAGCAAGCGAGCGGTGTTCGATACATACGCAGTATATTATTACACCTATCAAAGAAATAATTGTGCTGAAAAGTGATACAATCAGAGAAGTCAGCTCATATGGCATCACCTTGACATTGCTTCCTGCTTCCATTACTATCTCTTCAATAAAAGCCCATACTATGGGAATGATCACCGAAGCCAATGAGATTATTAAAAATACCAAAAAGAATGTCAACACGGTCTTGATAATTCCTTTTGCATTGCCTTTTGCTGATTCGTTAAACATTTCCGGACGACGGATATAAAACTTCTGCATTATATTACCTCCATATTTTTGTTGAAGCGATAAATAAACGATTCACTTTAATCAGCCATTCCTAATATTGTAAATAAATTCACCTATATCTGCGCCTATTCTTGTACCGGCATATATTGCAAAGATTATTAATAGAACAAATAAAACAATACATACACCAATAATTAATCTTTTATTTTCTTTACCCATTTTTATTTCCATATCCTTTATAATACTAAACACCAATAAAATACAGGAAAAAATCTGCGCCGAAATCCTATAT
>JBJEQL010000190.1:0-12231 GCA_051881735.1 Oscillospiraceae bacterium | reverse complement strand
ACGATACGGGTCATCTTGTTGAATGCGCCCGAAATAGGAACCATTCGGATAGACATTACAGTATCCTGAAGCTCGGAGTTGAGCTTTCTGAGCTGACGGGCAGATTTCTGGAAATTATCAAGACGAAGTCCCTTGAGGTCGGGGTTTGAAGTTACCATAGCTTCGGTGATAACAATTTCTCCGACAAGGTCAAGGAGCGTATCAAGCTTGTTAAGGTTAACAGAAATAAGCGACTGCTTTGCGCCGGCACCCTTGTTTCCGAGCATATTATTGATCTGTTCTACCGACTTCTTCTCAGACTGTGCAGCTGCAGAGCTTGAAGGAGCCGCAGCCTGCGACGGAGCAGACGCCTGTGCGGCAGGAGCCGATACAGACGATGCCGGAGTGCTGTCGGAGGAAAGTATCTCGCAGCATTTTACGTTCGGGCTGCCGTTGATAGAACGGATAACACCCTTGGGATCATTGGCCTCAAAATGGATCATGAAGCCGTTGTCAATAATAGTCTGCGCAGCCGCAGAGTTTTCTTCAATATCCGAAGGCTCATAGGAAAGCGACTTGCAGTTTTCCTTGATGTTGTTGATAACGATAAGCGCACGGAGATTCTCCATTTTGCACTCTTCTTCAAATGTTACCTTTACATTTATCTTGCCAACAAGCTCTACCGAACGTCCTCTTTCGGTGATCTCATACGATTTAACGTTGGTGCATTCACCGATAAGGCTTACAACGCTGTCGATATCCATATCGGAAGAAGGCTTGAACTTTATGATAAAGCCGTTTTCAATGATCTCCTTTGCAGACTCGGAGTTTGTTTCGATATCAGCAGGGATATATTCAAGCTTTTCGCAGTCCTCAGCGATCTTATTTACGACGAGGAGAGCACGGAGATTTTCCATTTTGCAATCATCGTCAAACATTACCTTTACGGTTGTAAGCTCACTATCAGAAGAAGCGGCAGCAGCGGAAACAGCCGGAGCGGCAGCCGAAGCCTGAACAGGAGCAGCAGTCTGTGCATCAGGAGCGGACGCAGGAGCAGGAGTGCCGCCTTTAAGCGCAGCCGCAAAAGTCTTGATCTTGTCCATTGCAGGTGTGAAATCCGAAGCTGTGTATTCTTCTTCCTGAATAAGCTCGATCTCTGCTTTAAGCAGGTCGGAAGCTGAGAAAAGAATATCATACAGCGTATTCATATCCGAGATAACAGGGTTTTCCTCACGGATAATATAAAACATATCCTCGATGCTGTGCGCAAGCTTGGACATATTGTCAAGTCCCATCATTGCGGACGAGCCCTTGATGGTGTGCATCGTTCTGAAGATCTCGTTTATCTCCTCAGTAGAAAACGAATGCTCGCTTTCGGTCTTCATAAGTATCTGGTCAAGCTGTTCCAGCAAAGAAGTGGTTTCAAATATATACATATCGACCATTGATTCCATGCCGGCTTCAAATTTTGCCATATTAAGCACCTACCTGTCTGTAAATTTATAAATTTCTTCCTGAAATGTATTGCTGTTTGGTAAAAATTGTGTTATAATGGTATATGTACATTTATACAATGGCTGTCAATATACCTTTTTGTCCATTATTATTCACAATATATACATTATACAATATTTTTTTCAACACGGCAAGGCTTTTGCCAATCTTTTCAAGAGAACTTTATCAATTTTTTTCAGTAATTTTGCACAAAAATCTTTGTCCCATTTTTAAAAATCCGCCTCAGCTAAATCGTGTTTGCATCTACAAAAATCTATGTGGAAAACTCAAAAAATATGTGAATTTTACACAAATATATATTGCATAGGCATTATATGATCCCGTGATCCGGCGGATAAAACCGCAATTATTCATATATCAAGATCATAAAACAGCAATAGCTAAGAAACCGCTGAGCAATACGTTTTGCCAATTTTTTCAAAACAGGCTTCGTTTTAATCAGCAGTTCCCTAAAACCCGAACAGCCATAAGTGTGAAAAGCTGTCCGAAAGAACCAAGGAGCGATAGAGAATGTCCGAGCTGCTTAATATTACAACCCCTGTTGCGCCTAAAAACTATGATTTTTCGCCAAAAAACAATCTCCAGCAGACCCAGACCGATCAGGTCTTCAACCTTGGCGACACAACCAAGGTGCAAAAATCTACCGAACGCGATCAGGAATACACAAATCAGGACAACAAGGACGGCACGACCCTCAATGTTGACATCTCCCCGACAAAGGATCCAGCATCGGGGATAAACGTTCTGCGTTCAATAATCGGTGAAGAAACCATTGTTGCCCTGCGTGACAGCGGAAACGCCGATATTCTTAACAAGGTCACGGAATTTGCAAATGAGGTAATGCTCAGTCCGTCGAATGTTTCGGGCGATATGATCGAGCAGGAAAAACAGTCCACTGCTTTCAGCGACCCTATCTGGAGCAATATGAAAAACATCCTTATGAACACCTCTTCAAGCGATGTGGGTGAAGCTGTTCTCCAGTTCACGAAAGCCGCTGCTGACGCTTCTGCCCGTGACAGCATTGTTGAATCGGTTGCGGAAAATCTCCGTTTTCTTGCCGACACAGCTGCACCGACACGCTCGCTCGCACAAAGGCTTGTCGATATGGCGGACGGACTTACAAAGGATAATTTCATCGAAATGAAAAGCGATATGCTCGCAATGCTGAATGAGCTGCGAGGCAGTCTGCTGATGAATGATAAGACCGAGAATCTGATCTCACTTGCTATATACAACATTTCACGTTTCAACGGAAGCACAACGGGACTCGGAGAAAGCTTCAATGCCATACTTGACATGACTTCAAACCAGGAACAGGCAGAGGCTCTCCGTCAGCTTTTCATGAACTATATCGAAAACGCTGACCTGCCGACCGACATAAAACTTGCATCGCTTAACAGCATTGTACAGGGTTCGGTTTCTCCGTTCAGCTCGCTTTCGCTTCTTTCCGAAAAGGTTGGCGTTGCACTGAATGAGTCTACCGTTCCTGTCGAATATCTTGAACAGAATATGCAGAATATCCCATCGGACGGCGGACTTGATTCCCTGCGTGAGCTTTTCTCGCTTATGCTGCCCGGAACGATGAACGGAGCACTCAACAGCATACTGAAAAGCTACGATTCCACAGGCAATGTTGCTTCACTCATCGACCGACTTAGCATTATGATAAACTCAGTCGATGATATGGGCAAGAAAACCATGCTCGCAAGCAAAACAAACGAGATACTTGCAAATCTTCCATTCCTTGAAAAGGACGTTTCTTTTGCTTCGGACTCGATACTGAACCAGCAGTCGCTCATACTGCTTTCGCAGAAGCTTGGAACAAGCCTTAACGAATCGCTTGCGACTGTAACTCCTTCACAGCTTTCGGCAATGTTAAGCACTATGGAAACTCAGTCCGGTTCCGGTTCGATAAGAGCCGCATTTGAAGCGATACTTCCGTCCTCTTCACTTAACGAACTTAACCTTATCCTGCGAAGCTTCAACGCTTCGGGCGACCTCAACAAGCTTATCGACAATCTGAGCATTGCGCTCAACTCCGTCAACGATATGGATAAGAAAATTATCCTTGCACAGAGCATAAATCAGATGCTTGAAAACCTCACAGCTGCCGACGGCATCAAATACAAGCCGCCCACGTCTATGGAAAACCTTATGGATTTTCTGTCCAAGAACATTAACGATTCATCGCTCAAATCTCTCTCGTCAATGAGCCGTTCGGACATTATGCAGGGATTTCTCTCAACGCCCGGAGCAATGACTCCGCTGCTGCATTTCCTTGTTCCGATAAATGACAATGGCTTCAAAGCATTCGGCGAACTTTGGGTCGATCCCGATGCCGAGGGCAAAACTTCAGGAGAAGACTCCCGACACATGTTCCTCTGCTTTGAAATTGAGGATATGGGCTATTTTGAGTTGGAAGTACAGTCATACGGCAAAAAGCTGAACGTTTCGCTGCTTTGTCCTGCAGGAACGGAGAGCCTTTTCAAGCCGCTGCGTGACAGCATACCGAAAATAGCATCTGCAAACGGCTATTCCTCGGAAAACACAAACATCGGAACTGTTGTAATGCGGCGTGACCTTACGCAGGTATTCCCAAAGATCCGTGAAAAAAGGAGCGGTCTGAATGTCAAGATATAGAAAGCCTATCACAAACGGCGCAGCTGTTGCGCTTAAATATAATCCCGAGCAAGACTACACTCCTGTTGTTGTCGCATCGGGTCACGGCAAGGTCGCAGAGCGCATCATAAACCTTGCGGAGGAAAACGGCGTTCCCGTTTACCGTGATGATTCCACAGCTGCAATGCTTACAATGCTCAGCGTTGGAGAGGGTATTCCGCCCGAGCTTTATCAGGTCGTTGCAGGCATTTATGTTCAGGTCGTTTCGCTTGCCAAAAAGGGATTCTGATGATACAATAAACGTCAATTAATAAGGACATAATATAGATGAAAAAGACATTTTTACTTTCCGCACTTGCGTTACTGGCATTGACTCTCTCTTCCTGCAAAGCTGCCGAAACTGACACAACTGTTGCTGAAAGCACAGCTGCTTTATCCGAAACTGCAAGTACCGCAGAACAGACAGAAGCCACAACTGCCGAAAACACAAAAACGGAAACCACCGCCAAAGAAGTTACAGCTGCTCCGATCACCGAAACCTCTGTTGAAACAACAGCAGAAACCGTCAAGGAATGCAGCTGCCCTACCGAATGGCAGCACGCTTATTCGGAATATCTCAACAGCCTTGATTTTCTTGCAGGCGGAATATATCTTAGCGATATAAACGGAGATGATATCCCCGAAGCTGTAATCGAGATAAATCCGTTTGAAATGACGGAGATACTTTATTTCAATGATGACGGAATGCAGAAGCTTGAACTTTACACAACATCTGTCTGGGGCAGTGTTCGCTATATCCCCGATACAAAGCAGATACTCCTTATGCCTATGCGAGGTCACACTTGGGGAACCTACGGTTATGAAGGATACTATCTTTATGATTGGAACGGCTCGGACTTTGAAGTTACCTCGACAATTTCCCGTGAATCGGGAATGTATTACATTGACGAGGACGGAACAGAACACTCCGAGTTCGGTCAGGCTTATATTGATGGAATAGAAGTTGACAACGGCACCTTTGAAGACAAACTTGCAGAGTTCCGTAAGCTTGAAGCCGAGAACAGCTATTTCCCCGTTGCTTATATCAATGACAGTAATGAAAAACCAAATCCCGATCCCGACAGCGTAAAAGAATATATAAAAACGAATTTCCCATGTTTTGACAATTGGGATATTCTATATTTTTAAAATTAGGAAAGGATACTATTATATATGAAAAACAAAAACAAAGAAGTTTCCCTTATCCAGTTCACAAAAGCTGCTCTGCCTATTGCGGCGGCGCTTTCCATGATATTTCTGCTCGGCGGCTTTATAGTTTATAAGGCTATCGTTGCTTACAACCACTACGAGCGCTGGAAAGACTATGACGAGTGCGGTTTGTCTTAAGGGGAAGAGTGCAGGATGTACATCTATAACGCTGAAATACACACAATGGAAGGCGATGCGCCTTTTCTCGGCTATGTCGGCATTGAAAACGGCAAGATAGCGGCTGTCGGAAAGGGGCACCCTGCCGATATTTCCGCAGACAGCTTTGACGCAGGCGGAAAGAAGCTTTTCCCCGGATTTATCGACCCCCATTCCCACATCGGACTTATCGGTGACGGAATGGGCGTTGAGGGCGAGGACGTAAACGAGGACACCGACCCTGTTACACCGCAGCTTCGCACTATTGACGGAATAAACTGCTTTGACCGCTGCTTTTCCGACGCTGTTGCCTGCGGAGTTACGACCGCTGTTACGGGAGTTGGCTCGTCCAATCCGATAGGCGGCGACTTTATCGCAATCAAAACGCACGGCAGATTCGCCGATGAGATGCTTATCCGCAAAGTCGGAATAAAATTTGCACTTGGCGAGAACCCAAAATCCACTTTTTCCGACAAGGACAGCGCTCCCGTTACGAGAATGGCGACCGCCGCAATTATCCGTGAGGCACTTTTCAAAGCCAAACGTTACCTTGAAGACAAGAACGAGGCAATCGAAAACGATGAATCGCTGCCCGAATTTGATATTAAATCCGAGGCTCTCATTCCGCTTTTCGAGCATAAGCTGAAAGCGCATTTCCATTGCCACCGTGCGGATGATATTATGACGGCTGTCCGCATCGCAAAGGAATTCGGACTTGACTATGTGCTTGTGCACTGCACAGAAGGACATAAAATAGCCGACATTTTAGGCAGAGAGCAAGCCTCTGCTCTTACAGGACCTATTATCTGCGACAGAGGAAAACCTGAGCTTGCAGAGCTTACAACCGCAAACGCAGGCATTCTTGCAAAAAACGGCGTAAATGTTGCGATATGCACCGATCACCCCGAAATTCCCGTACAGTACCTTGCCGCAAGTGCCGCATACTGCGTAAAAGCAGGACTTGCCAAGGAAGAAGCCTTAAAAGCGCTCACGATAAACGCTGCGGAAATAGTTGGCATAAGCGACAGAGTAGGTTCGATAAAAGTTGGAAAAGACGCAGATTTTGCGATTTTTGACGGAGATCCGCTTGAAATCATGACTGACTGCACCGCTGTTTTCATTGACGGAAAGAAAATTTTTGAAAAGAACAAGACCTAAAATCAGAGAGATAAACGTTTCCGAAGTTGAAAAATCGTAAGTGAGCTTTGCATAAAGGCAAATCGCAAACTTCCCTGCTCACTTGTTGAAAAAATAAAGAATTCACCCGAGGGTGAAAAATCTCCTACGGGAAAAGAGATATTTTGCGACATTATGCGCAATATCAATGCATAATTATCGCAGATCAAAAATAATTCGGGCGCTGCGAAGCCAACCAAAAGTTTACGTTAATTCTGCAAGAATTTCGCTTTGTTTAAAGGGTGGTGGGTGTTCCAGAGGGCAAAGCCCTTTGGTCGCTCTCGCAAGAGCGAAATCCCTAAACTAATGTACAAAGCACAGCAGCGATAATCCGAAAAACTAATAGCTATAAAAAGCGCAATTCACATAAAAAATCGGAAAAGAGAACAAGTTTGAAACCGGATAACTTGTTAAACCGACTTTGTGAATTGCGCTTCATTCTTATTTTCTAAAGTAAATTCTCCTTGTGACCTACATATACGAACCAAGTGAGTATATGTAGGTCACAACGCACTTTGAACTTTTGGAAAACAGAATCAAGCGCAATTCAAATTTTAGGTTCAACGGCTTATGATATTCATTTCCGTTTCACATTTTTGATTGAATTGCGCTTTTGTAACCTTTATTTTTTCGTTCTATTGCTGCAAACGTTGCACTAAAGTTTATAGAATTTCGCCGTCTGCGGACGACGACAAGGTGACGCCGTCCCCTTGACCCCTGCCACCTTTGAAAAGGTGGACGAAACTTTTCATGCGCTTTGCGGTTTTAACCACAGATGCTGAACTGCAATAATTACGCATTTTCCCCAAAATTTATCGAAGTGACGGAATCTTTATATAATATCTTTCCTTTTACCTGTATCATTCCTGTGACCGTTCTGGGGGATCTTATCTTTGTGAGCAGCGATTCGACCGCTATCTGTGCCATCTGATCGGTGTTTACTTCAACCGTTGTGATGTTCGGTGTACTTATCGTGCTGTAAACAGAATTATCAAAACCTGTGACGGAAATATCCTCGGGAACACGGTATCCGTTCTCTTTCAGCTGTGCAATAAGCTTGCAGGCTACCTCATCACAATTGCAGACAAACGCTGTCGGCATTATCATCGGCAGTTCTATCGGTGTAAGCTTTCCTGTGCGTGAATCACGGTCGGATATAACAAAATAATCGTGTATAGGCATATCGTGCTCCATGAGCGACTTTGTATATCCTAAAAATCTATCCTGAATACTTGAGGTTGAATGAATATTACCCACGAAAGCGATGTTTTTATGTCCGTTTGCTATTAAATAGTTGGTCATTTCGTATGAGCCGTAGAAGCTGTCGCTTATAATGCAGCCATCAGAGGTGAGCTCGTTGTAAAAATCAAGGAAAATTATAGGTATCTTTGTATCAAGTGCTGCTTTTGTATAGTTGTCGGAAACCTGACCGAGAATTATGATACCGTCCACACGCTGATGAAAAAAGATATCGGGAAGAACGCCGCTGTCCTCGTTTTTCTGCGTCAGGGTATGGAAAAAGACATAGTTGCCATGCTTTTGCATCTCTGTTGAAAGAGCACGAATGAATTTAAAATAGAACGAATTGTCCGAAATATACCTTTCTGCAACAAGCAATCCTATATTATTGCTCAAAGAGTTTTTCTTCTGAACGCTGCTTTTGGCTTTATATCCCATTTCGGATGCGGTTTTCTTGACCTGCTCACGGAGTTCCTGGCTGACGCCTTTCTGACCTGAGAGCGCTTTGGACACCGCAACCGTACTTATTCCAAGCCGTTCGGCAATATCGCTCATTGTAACGCTTTTGCTCATCTTAAACCTCCGATAAAAAACTTTCTGTTATATATTGTAGCACAAACAGATTAATTTTGCAATAGATTTTAATTGATTAATTTTTCGAATCCCACTTAATTTTTAATCATGTAATCCTTATTTTTAAGTTATGTTTTTAATTAATTTAATCCATATATTTAAATATTTATCGATTATTTTGTTACATAATTATTAAGTTGCACATTTTTGCCATCCGCGTCATTTTTGTGAACGTTTTCGCAAATGGTTCACAATTAGTATATTTTATCCAAGAATGTCGATTTTACGGCGTTTATTTTGTTTCCTTTAATGACGATTTTGCCTTATTTGTGCAAAACGCTTTAAGTTAACGAATTTTCATTGTACAAATTGCCGCTATTGGCAAATTCGGTTGACAAGTTGATTTCTTTCGCTATAATTAAAAGCACAACAGCAAGTTCATTAATCAATTAAAAGATTAACGCAACAAGCTTAACAAGAACGTATTTAATTTATTTGGAGGAATCAACAATGAATTCACAGATGAAAAAAGCAGCAGCTGCATCAGTTGCAGTATTAATGGCTTGTTCCGTATTCGCAGGATGCGGAAGCTCCACCGGCGACACAGCAACAACAACCGCAGCAACAACTAAGGCTGCTGACGCAAACACCAACAGCAATGACAATGCAACAGCTGAAACAACAGAAGCTGCTGAAGCTAATGCAGATCTTTCCGGTACTATCAAGGTTCTCCACCACCGTACAGACAGAGATCAGGACGGTACAATGGCTAAGCTCACAGAAGGCTTCAACGCACTCTATCCTAATGTAACAGTTGAGTACCAGTCCTTCACAGACTACGCTAACGACATCACAACAATGATTCAGGCTGATAACTACGGCGATGCTCTTATGACACCTCAGGCTATCAAGCAGGCTGAACTTCCTAACTTCTTCGAATCCTTCGGTTCTTTCGATGAACTCGACAGCAGATACTACTGGCTCAAGGATTACGTTGCTGACGGTCAGGTTTACGCACTTCCTACAGCAGGTACAGCTTCCGGTCTTCTCTACAACAAGAAGGTATGGGCTGACGCAGGAATCACAAGCCTCCCTACAACAACAGATGAATTCATGGACTGCCTCCAGAAGATCGCTGACAACACAGACGCTATCCCTTACTACACAAACTACGCTGCAGGCTGGACAATTGCACAGTGGCAGTCACTTGTTCTCTCCGCTGCAGGCGATCCCGAATATAACATAAAGCTCCTCACAGAAAAGAACGACCTCTTCTCCGAAGGCAGCCCGTTTGACGCAGTTTACGGCACACTCTTCAACATCTACTCCAACCCCGCTCTCCACGAAGAAGATCCTTCAACGACTGACTGGGAAGGCTGCAAGCCTGCATTCGCTCAGGGCAAGATCGGTACAATGGTTCTCGGTTCTTGGGCTATCTCCCAGTTCCAGGAAGCTGCTGTAAACGTAGGCGAAGATCCTGCAAACGTTGGATTTATGCCTTTCCCGAACTCTGTTAACGGCAAGCTCTACTCCGCTTCTTCCAACGACTACATGATGAGCGTAAACAAGAACTCCCAGAACAAGGACGCTGCAATGGCTTACGTTAAGTGGTTCTGCGATGAATCCGGCTTTGCTCAGAACGAAGGCATGATCTCCGGCCTTAAGGGCGCTGCAATGCCTGAAACACTCTCCGCATTTGAAGACCTCGGCGTTGAGCTCTTCGTTGAAGCTGCATTCCCCGAAGACCTCGTTGGTAAGTACGATGAGATCGCTAAGGACTCCGAAGTTGACCCTTGGGGCGACGCTACAACAAACTTCAAGGTAAGAATGGCTGAAGCTGCATTCAAGGGCGAAGGCGAAGATGCTTACAAGAAGATCTGCGATGATGTAAACGCAGCTTGGAATGCTTCCAGAGATAAGATCCTTGGCTAATTGATCAAACCATTTCCTATCCTTCTTAAATTTATACACAGTACTGCGTGGATTTTCCGTATGAAGCGGCTTCTCCCCCACCTCAGCCGCTTCATATCCACCGGTGCAAGCTCTTTTGTAATCTTTAACTTAGACCGTCTGACAGATCTTGACAAGATATTATAGGACGGCTATTTTTTTCGGAGGCAGACTATGAAAAGTCATAATGTTCTTTCGCATGACAAGCCCGGAAGGATCAAAACCCAGCAGCTTCTGACAGTATTGGTGTTCTTGCTCGTTCCGTCCGTTCTCCTCTTTGTATTTACATATATTCCTGCATTCAATATGGTGCGTTACAGCTTTGAAAACAGAGATCAGTTCGGACAGAATGTTACATTCGTCGGCCTTGAAAACTACAAAACAGTTTTCACTACCCCCGAGTATTTCTCCTCGCTCAAGAACAGCGTTTACTATCTTGTAGGTTCGTTTATCCAGCTTGGACTTGCGCTTTTCCTCGCAACAATTCTTTGCTCAAAAATCAGAGGTTCCAACTTCTTCAAAGGCGCTCTTTTCTTCCCCTATATGATAAATACAGTTGCCGTTGCACTTATCTTCCGCCGCTTCTTCCAGAGAGGTGACGGCGTTACCAACACCGACGGTACTCTCAACACCCTTATCACACTTTTCGGCGGCGAACCGATAAAATTCCTTTCGACCGAAGGCCTTGCAAATGTCTGCCTTGTTTTCGTTTCGATATGGCGTTATATCGGACTTGACCTTGTAATGTTCATCGGTGCTATCCAGTCCATTTCACCCGATATTTACGAAGCAGCAGACCTTGACGGTGCAAACCGTTTCCAGGTATTCCGCTACATCATCGCACCGGGCATCCGTCCTATCATTCTTCTCCAGATGATACTTGCAGTCAAGGGCGCTATCAGCGTTTACGAGATCCCGTATATCATCACAGGAGGTAAATTCGGCACAAGCACATTCGTTATCCAGACCACCGAAACGGCGTTCAAGTATCAAAAAGTCGGACTTGCCGCCGCGATGACAATGGTGCTGTTCCTTATCATCATAGTCGTGACGATCATTCAGAAAGTCGTTCTGAAGGAGGATAAGTAATTATGGAAACAACATATAATAACGGAAAAGCAGTCCGCATCCTCTTTGATGTTCTCAAATATGCAGTTCTCGTTGTCGCTTGTCTTGTTGTATTTATCCCCCTTGTTGTAGTATTTCTCGGTTCATTCAAGAACAATGCGGAATTCCTCTCTTCCAACGTTTTTGCACTCCCGGAAAAATTTGAATGGAACAACTACAAAACCGCATTCGTAGACGGCAACGTTCTTCTCGGACTTAAAAACACAGCTATCATTCTTGTGATCTCCTGCATCGGAACGATCATCACCGGCACCATGACAGCATACGTTGTCCAGCGCTTCAACACACTCTTCGGCAAAGTAATGAAAACCGCATTCCTCGTTGCAACGCTTTTCCCGAATATTGCAATGCAGGTAACTGTTTACCGTATCATGAACTCCTTCCACCTTGTCGGAAGCATGGCAGCACCTATCATCCTTTATGTCGGCACAGACATTATCTCTATCTACATTTTCATACAGTTCCTCAACAACATTTCCTACTCGCTCGATGAAAGTGCTATCATAGACGGTGCAAACTACTTCACAGTTTATACAAAGATCATTCTGCCTCTTCTGAAGCCTGCTATCGCAACAGTTCTCACTATCAAAATAATAAGCATTTACAACGACTTCTATACTCCGCAGCTTTATATGCCCGATAAAAAGC
>JBJEQL010000189.1:0-12234 GCA_051881735.1 Oscillospiraceae bacterium | reverse complement strand
AAACGTCAGCAGAAGCATAATTGTAAGAAAAATTATCGCCGCTGTTTTTACCCATTCACGCCTTTTATTTTCCATGTATAAACCTCCCTTAACCTTTTATGCCGCCTGAATATGCTATTCCCTCGACAAGATAATCTTCGCCGTAAAGGAACATCAGCAGCGTAGGTATCATATATATTGTCGCAACAGCAAACGCAAGACCTATCTCGCCCGAATTTATTCTCGAAAGAAAAACCGAGAGCGGATACAGATTCTCGTCCGAAAGAAGTATGAGCGGCTGCTCGACCATATTCCAGTAGTCGATAAAAACAAGTATTATTACCGAATAGATAACGCTCTTGCAAAGCGGAAGCGCGATATAGCGGAATATCTGCAGTTCACTTGCGCCGTCAAGCTTTGCCGCTTCGATAAGCGATACGGGTATCCTTCGCATTACCTTAGTTAAAATGAACACCGAATACGGTGTGAACACCGCAGGAAGAATTATCGCCCAGCGCGTGTTGAGAATGCCGAGCGCGTCCGAAACAAGGTAGTTCGGAACAAGCGTTACCTGATACGGCATCATCATTACGATTACATAAACGAAGAACAGTATCTCCTTGAGTCTGCCCTTTAGTCTTGCAAAGCCGTAAGATGCAAACGCTGCAATTGCAAGCTGGAAAACCACTATCGGCACAACAAGTATCACCGAGTTCCAGAATTTGAGCAGATAATCGGGGCTTTTGAAAAGCACCGTAAAATACTGTGAAAAAGAAACCATATCGGGTATGAATTTCAGATTCACCTTTTCGGAAATAAAGGTTTTTCCGCCCGATTCGGTAGTTGAAAATACTGCACCGTAGTTTGCGGATATCTCCGAGCTTGACATAAACGAGTTAGCTATCGTAAGCACAGTCGGGAGAAGGAATATCACCGCAGCCGCAGCTGCAAAAAACGTCATCACCGCAAGCGCTATCTTATTCTGACGGCGGTTGAACTTCTTTTTCGCTGGGGCTTTTTTCTGTATATTCTGAACTGTCATTCCGTATCCTCCCCGAATTTGTTTTCGGCGAAGAACAACAGCGCCAGAATAACGATTATTACAATTGACATTAATATCGCAGCAGCCGAAAGCTTCTGATAGTCAAGCGAACGGAAGGTGTTGTTCATAAAATGCTGCAGCATATATATCGAATCGTATGGATAATCACCCGTAAGCAGATAAACCTCACGGAATACCTTGAACGAGTTTATCAGCGAAAGAATTGCAACAAAAAGTATTGTCGGAGAAAGATGCCTGAGCTTTATATGTATGAATTTGTACCACGCACCTGCTCCTTCAAGCGTTGCAACTTCAAGCTGATCCCTTGAAATGCCGCCCAGCGCCGACAGAAACAGTATCATGTTGTAGCCAAGATTTTTCCATAGGAAAAGCACCGTGACGACGATCATCGCTTTGTCGGATTTAAGCCAGTCTATCTTGTCAACTCCGAACTTTGAAAGGAATTCGTTCAGCGTTCCATTGTAGTGGAAAATAACCTGCCAGATAAGCACGACCGAAGCGACAGGAACCATCATCGGGCAGAGAAAGCTTGCTCTGAACTGACTGACGAGCGGTATCTTTGCGTCAAGCAGCATTGCAAGTGCCAGTCCGAGAATTACCGCCAGCGGAACGGACGTAAGCGAAAATTTCAGCGTGTTTATCGCAGCTTTTTTGAATGCGCTGTTGTGCAGCAGGTTTATGTAGTTGTCCAGAAAAACAAAATCCTTATTTATCGGATTATCCACCACAGAATAGTATAATATGACAATAAACGGCACAATGAAAAAAATCATAACACCGATAAAGCTCGGCGCAATGCAGCCGATCGGGAACGCTTTATCTCTCCAAGGCGTTTTCGGCGGTTTTTCTTTTGCCGGTTTTTCTTTTTTATTCGGCTTAACGCCAAATTTTTTCATCTATTTTTCATCTCCCTGAAAGGAACGTTTTTTACCATTTAACATTATAGCATACTGTTCCGCATTTTTCCACATTATACAAAAACTGTAATCTAATTTTAAACATTTCGCCCGAAAAGGCTATTTTGTTACCGTTTTGAAATAATTTTACCTTAATTTTTTTCTAAGGTTTGTTTAAGGTTCGGAATTTATACTTTAACTCAATGTTAAATGCAGATCAATTGTCTGTTAACCCCAATTTTGTAGGGGCGGATTTCTATATCCGCCCGAAGAATACACAGAAAGGAAGATGAAAATGGAACAGAAATTCCGGCATGAATACAAGCACACAATAAATCCTGCAGATTTTGCCGTGCTTCGGCAACGGCTATCGGCAATAATGCAGCCGGACAGTTTTTCCTGCGGCGGAAAATATGAAGTGCGCAGCCTTTATTTTGACAACCTTTTCGACAAGGCTCTCACCGAAAAGATAAACGGCGTCAATTACAGAGAAAAGTTCCGTATAAGGCTTTACAACGGCGATACATCGTTTATCCGCCTTGAAAAGAAAAGCAAATCGGGCGGACTTTCAAGCAAGCAGAGCGCACCTCTGACATACGAGCAGGCAGCGCTGCTTGCCAAAGGTGAACCCGTTCGTGACAGCGGAAATGAGCTTTTAGACGAGCTTGCATTAAAAATGTATACCCAGCGCCTTAAACCGAAAACCATAGTCGATTATACCCGTGATGCATTTGTGTTTCCTGCAGGGAATGTCCGTGTAACGCTCGACTACAACATCAGGACGGGCTTAAACGCAGTCGATTTTCTTGACAGCGGATGTGTTACCGTTCCCGTCGGTGAAGGGATCATCCTCGAAGTCAAATGGGATGAATTTCTTCCCTCGATCATCGCCCAGGCTGTACAGCTTGGCAGCAGACAGACCTCATCATTTTCAAAATACGCAGCCTGCAGAATTTACGGTTAAAAAATCATTTATTAAAAGGAGAAATAATCATGACCTTCAACGATATTTTTAAATCAAGCTTCCTCGAAAACGTAACAAGCGTAAGCCTTCTTGATATGGCTATCTCGCTGCTTTTATCATTCGGACTCGGACTTTTTATTTTCTTCGTCTATAAGAAAACCTATTCGGGAGTTATGTATTCATCGGGATTCGGCGTAACGCTCATTGCGCTGACGATGATAACCAATCTTGTGATTCTCGCTGTAACATCGAACGTTGTGCTTTCCCTCGGTATGGTCGGTGCACTCTCTATCGTCCGTTTCCGCACGGCTATCAAAGAACCGCTCGATATCGCATTCCTGTTCTGGTCTATTGCAGCAGGTATCGTTCTTGCAGCAGGAATGATCCCCCTCGCAGTTATCGGCAGCATCATCATCGGAGCGGTTCTGCTCATCTTCGTTAACAAAAAGCAGCATATCAATCCCTACATCGCCGTTATCAAATGCGATAACCATGAAAGCGAAAAAGCTGCTCATGATTTCCTTGAAAAGCAGACCACACGCTGCACAGTAAAAAGCAAGACCGCTGTTAACGGCTCTGTTGAAATAAACTACGAGATTCGCCTTAAAGAGGACAACACCGACTTCATAAATATACTCTCGGAAATGAACGGTGTTCAGAGCGCAGTCCTTGTAAGCTTCAACGGAGAATATATGGGATAATGCCTTTACGGAGGATAAACAATGTCAACAAGCAAATACTTTAACAGAATATGTGCCGTGGTAATGGTATTATGCCTTGCAGTGGTTATAATGCTGTACTTTCCGGGAACAGTCGGGATAGAAGCCTCGTCAAAAACTATCGGCTATGAAACAAGGATATTCGACACTTCCTATGTTCATTCGATAGATATCGTCATGGACGACTGGGACAGCTTCATTGAAAGCTGCGAAAACGAGGAATATGCCGTGTGCAGCGCCATTATCGACGGAGAATCATTCAAGAATATTGCGATCCGTGCAAAGGGCAATACATCATTAAGTCAGGTTTCTCAATACGGCAATGACCGATACAGCTTTAAGCTGGAGTTCGACCACTACTCCGACTCTTTCAGCTATCACGGACTTGACAAGCTCTGCCTTAACAATATCATTCAGGACAACACTTACATGAAGGACTACCTTTGCTATACGATGATGAACTATGCAGGTGCTGCTTCACCGCTTTGCAGCTTTGCATATATCACCATAAACGGCGAGGACTGGGGACTTTACCTTGCAGTCGAAGCGATAGAGGACAGCTTCCTTGAACGAAATTACGGCAGCACGGGAAACCTTTATAAACCCGACAGTATGTCCATGGGCGGCGGCAGAGGCAACGGTCAGAATTTTGATCAGGAAAAATTTGAAGCGGCGCAGAACGCTGATACAAATACGGAAAACGTTCAGAACTTCCGCAAAATGTTTGAAAACGGCGGAAGGCAGGACGGCATGGGGCAAAACGGCGGCTTTGACAGGGGAGGCGCAGGCGGCGCTATGGGTGCCGATGATGTAAAGCTCATCTATTCGGACGACAGCTTTGAAAGTTATTCAAACATCTTTGATAACGCCAAAACGGACATCTCCGATTCCGATAAAGCACGGCTCATCAATTCGCTGAAAGTTTTAAGTTCTGATGACGCAGCTTCAACCGTCGATACCGACGCAGTAATAAAATACTTCGCCGTTCATAATTTCGTCTGCAATTTTGACAGCTACACGGGCTCGATGATACACAATTATTATCTGTATGAAAATGACGGTATCCTCTCTATGATACCGTGGGATTACAACCTTGCGTTCGGCTCGTTCATGGGCGGCGGAAGCAGCACGGATATAATTAATTTCCCCATTGATTCCCCCGTTTCGGGTGGAGATACCGATTCACGCCCTATGCTCGCATGGATATTCGCAGATGAAGAATACACCGCTCTTTATCATGAGATATTCTCGGATTTTATCGCAGATTATTTCGAAAGCGGCTATTTTGCAGAAGAGTTTGACCGTGTTTTGGCACTTATTGCCCCTTATGTCGAAAAGGACCCGACAAAATTCTGCACTTACGATGAATTCACCAAGGGTGTTTCTGCCCTGAAACAGCTTTGCCTGCTTCGTGCGGAAAGCGTAAGAGGACAGCTCGACGGCAGCATTCCGTCCACCTCGGAAGGTCAGTCAGAGGACAGCTCAGCGCTTATCAGCGGTTCGTCTGTGAGCATAAGCGATATGGGCTCAATGGCAGGAGGCGGCGGAATGGGCGGCGGAAAAATGTTCGGAAGATTTAACGAAAACAGTTCCGATACACAAAACTCCGAACCACCGACAATGCCCGATACAAGCACCTCGGACGGTCAAACGCCTCCAATGCAGCCGGGGGACGAAAGTTCTTTCGAAAGAAATTTCACACCTCCCGAAATGCCGGATGGAAACTTTCCCGACGGAGAAATGCCGCCGTTTATGAACGGTGAAACCAATTCCGACGAACAGAATACAACTTCTCCGGAAATACCTGACTCAAACAGTTCGGAAACTCAAACAACACAGGATCAGTCGGATGAAAACAGCTCCGAGGAACAGAATTCCGCACCGCCGCAAATATCCGACAGCGAAAACGCTTCCACCGAAGGATCCTCTGCTGCCAAGGGTGAAAGCGCTGTTCCTTCTGCACCGCAGAACAATTCCGAAAACACCAACAACGGCATATCGAACCAACGCCCTGAAACACCTGCTCCAAGTTCTGAACCTGCATCTTCCGGAGATAACACGGTGCTTATGCTTTGCATATCCGCTGCTGCTCTTGTTGCAGCGATACTGTTATCAAAGCTTTTCAAGGACAGGATATAAATAGAATTTTTTGGTTATTTACACCAAACTGACAATCAATTATTTTTGCATTACAGTTAATATATACAAAAAATGCGCTCAGAATTTTAAACTGAACGCATTTTTTCTTCTGATAATTTGCTGTCTTTTCACAAAAATGTCTTGTCCGAATAGTGAAATTATTACAAATATCAGAAAAATTGCACCATTGTAAAAAAATTCATTGATTTTCTATTGCAATTATCTGCAATTGTGGTATAATTATTATAAATATAGAATCAAAAAGAAAGTGGAGGTAACTTCTTATGAAAACAGTAATGGTAACAGGTGCATCGGGAATGATTGGCCTTGCTCTTACCGAAACCCTCCTCGAAAAAGGTTTCAAGGTTATCGGCACTGACAGCAAGCCGAATGATTTTGTCAATTCACCGAACTATAGCTTTGTTCAGGCTTCGATCGATGATAAAAATAGCATTACAAATATTTTAAACGGCAGCAGCATTGACGCTCTTGTTCATCTTGCTTGCTCCTGCGATAACGATTTTCCGCCGATACTTTCCTCTGCGGAAGAAAAAACAAGTGCAGCAGTTGACAAATATCTCTATAAAGCAGCCGTTGACGCAGGCGTTGGCGATATTATCCTTTTAAGTACATATCAGGTATATGCTCCTCAGAAGACCCGTGAGCCTATCCGTGAAACATCAGACGAAAAGCCGACTACCGTTTATGGAAAAATGAAATATGACAGTGAAAAAAGCTTGGCTAAGATCGTTACCAAAAGCGCTTCCTGCAAGGGCGTAATTGCTCGTGTTTCACCTATCTATACCAAGAAGTTCACCGATAACCTCAAAGCAAAAGTTTTCGATCCTAAGGAAGGCTGTGCATTTGTATACGGCTACGGTGACTACGGTTATTCATTCTGCTGTGTTTATAACTTCGTTGATTTCGTTTTGGGTATTCTTAATATTGCCCCGGGCGTAAATTATATGGGCGTTTATAATATCTGCGATACAAAGCCTATCGCAGCAAAAGATATTCTTGAGGTGCTCCGTGAAAACCACTCTATCGGCGCAGTTGTTCAGCGTAACCTCGGTTCGGAAGGCATCAAGGGCTTGTTCAGCTTCGGCGGCGGCGGAAAGAACGACTACCGCTACAACGATATAAGCCTTGCCTGCAGCAATATCTCCTACGATAATACCAAGGCACAGCGTATCTCAGCATTCCGCTGGAAGCTTTCCAACACAAAGTAATTATATAATACTAATCTTTAATCAACCTATAGACAAATCTTCGGCTATAATAATTCCACTCTGCGTCAAGCTCCCTTGTAAGGCATCAAGCCTTGCTGCGGTCGCTTTTCTTGATTGGAATTATTCTATCTGTCGGCTTTGTCTATAGAACGATTAAAGATTAGTATAAAACAAAACAGGCGCTTCAAAGAAACTTGAAGCGCCTTTATTATTGCAGCCGATTATTTGGTGCGCTTGTGATAGCTGTTGTAATCAAACTTGATGCGTTCGCATACAACATCCACAAGTTCATCTGTCGATTTAAGAATACCCTCGGCGAATTCTCTTGTAACATTGGCAGGAATATCGGCAGGGTAACGTGTTTCAATATAGAAACGGTTGAGCTGTGTGCTTTTCTCTATCCATGCGGTAAATTCACCGTCAAGCATCGCCGCCTGCTTGCATAACCATGTCAGGTTGTGACCGTCAAAAAGGCGGTGAGTCTTGTAAAGCAGGAATGCCTTAAGCGACTTTTCGATCGCCTGTTGGCAGTGAAAGACCACCTGCTCATAAAGCCGCTTGTCATCAATAAGTATCTTTGCCGAAAGCAGATCCTGGTAAGCGTGATAAAGCCAGTCGTAATAACGCTTGCTGTCGGTTTTATGACTGTTGCTTCTGCTCATAAAGTATTACTCCCTCATTATCAATACGAGATGCAAATGTGCAGTCATCGTCAAGGCATTCATTCCATTCGGTAACGCAGTATATAATAATATCGCAGGGTACCGGACAGTCAGTTTTGATAAGAATTTGGCTTTCAAGCTCATTTTCGTTGTATTTGTCATCAACAACAGCGCAGATCTTGAACGCAGTAAGCTCTCCGGCGGAATTATGCTTGCTTGAAACGAGGAAGATCTGGAACGGATCACAGAGTTTTACGATCTCATCGGACATTTTTTTAATAATCGGATTATTTACATCTTTCATCTAATCACCTTCTTCATTATTATTAATATAATTATATAATATTATTAACAATAAGTCAAGTTAATTCAAAATTAATTCTATGGAAAATGACAAAAGATTGGTCAAACCGAAATCTTCTCTGTTTTTTCTCGGTACTTTACCGCATTTCCAAAGTTGCTGAATATCAATAATAATATTGCTCCCCTAATTAACTATTGAATTTTCTGCTTGCCCCGCTGCCGAAATCCGTCGTCAGAAAGCCTTGCAATATCCGCATATTCCTGCGGTTTTCTTACTAGGCTTTCGTCAGCGGTCCTGCGCATATATCTTCATCAGTTAATTGGCGGAGCAATAAACACCTATAAAATACAGGAAAAAATCTGCTCAGAAACCCAATATAAAGTTGTTTTCAACAACACACTACACACTTAAAATTTGCTTTTTCTATTGCTTTTTTTCGCCATTTATTGTATAATCATAGCAGTACGTTTTAATGAGGTGAATTGTTTGGGCTTTGATGATATCCTGAATTGCGTCGGTATTATTGCAAAATATCTTCTTCCGACGCTTAAAGTATTTTTCTTTACGCTGCTTTTCTCCATTCCGCTCGGAATGGTCGTAGCACTTATAAAAAAATGTCCGTTCAAGCCGGTGGCGTGGTTAATTAATCTGTATATACTCATTATGCGCGGAACGCCGCTGATGCTTCAGATCATCACTATTTACTATGCTATTCCAATGCTTCAGCAGGCAGGACATCTGACAAGTGTTGATATACGCAGCGACTCCTATCAGTTTACTGCGCTCATCGTTGCGTTTGCACTTAACTATGCGGCTTATTTTGCAGAGATCTTCAGAGGAGGCATTGAAGCGATCCCAAAAGGTCAGCATGAGGCTTCCGCTGCTCTCGGCTTTACAAAGGTTCAAACCTTTTTCCGTATAATCCTGCCGCAGGTCATAAAGCGCATCGTTCCTGCCGCTGCAAACGAAGTTATAACACTTGTAAAGGATACATCGCTCGCTTCTGTAATTGCTTACATAGAAATTTTCCGCAAGTCGAGAGAGCTTATGGTCACATACAGCAACCTTATCCCGCTTTTCATTGCCGGAGTATTCTACTTTGCCATGAATGCAATACTGACGGTCGTATTCTCCGCAATTGAGAAAAAGCTTGACTATTACAAATGATTTGGAGAATGATTTATGGCAATTCTTGAAGTAAAAAATCTTTCCAAGAGCTTTAACGATCTCGAAGTGCTCAAGGATATTTCGTACAGCGTTGAAAAGGGAGAGGTCGTCGCCGTTATAGGCCCATCCGGCAGCGGCAAATCTACCATGCTGCGCTGCATTAATCAGCTTGAAAAACTCAGCGGCGGAAATGTAACTGTCTGCGGTCATGACCTTGTAAAGGAATATTCAAACGGCAAGCCTGTTTATGCGTCAAGCGCAGAGCTGCGTGAGATACGTTTGAAAATCGGACTTGTTTTCCAGAATTTCAATCTGTTTCCGCATTTTAACGTTCTGCGCAACATAACCGAAGCACCGAGATGCGTTCTAAAACAGCCGAAAGAGGAGGCTGAAAAGACTGCAATGGAGCTGCTTCGCAAAATGGGACTTGAAAGCAAGGCAAAAGCCTATCCGTGCGAGCTTTCGGGCGGTCAGCAGCAGCGTGTTTCCATTGCAAGAGCGCTTGCGCTCAATCCCGAGGTATTGTTCTTTGACGAACCGACTTCTGCGCTCGACCCCGAGCTTACGGGGGAGATACTTAAGGTAATAAAAGAGCTTGCAAAGGACAAGATGACAATGGTCATCGTTACTCATGAAATGGCTTTTGCAAAAGAAGTTGCCGACCATGTTATTTTCATGGACGGCGGCGTTATAGTTGAAGAGGGAACTCCCGAAGATGTGTTTGTCAATACCCAAAACGAACGCACGAAGCAGTTCCTTCGCAGATTTGATTCTATAAGCAAGGAGAATTGATATGGTCAAAGTAGGTAAACTTATGGCAGCAATGCTTTCAGCGGCTTTGATGCTCTCGCTTTCCGCTTGTTCAAAGGATGGCGGTGAAGAGCAGGACGTAAATACTGCTGCAGTTGAAGAAGCTTCAGCATCGGCAAGAGTCACGATCGAAGGCACCAAATTCATGGTCGACGGCAAGGAGCTTTGGATCAACGGCACAAACACCCCATGGGAAAAATGGAACGACTTTGACGGCAATATGGACGAGGAGTTCTGGGATAAGACCTTTGAACAGCTTGCAGCGGATAATATCAACTGCACAAGAATTTGGATAAACTGCGCAGGCGAAAACATCATACAGCTTAAAACAACGGGCGAAGTAAAGGGAATCACCGAGGGACATTGGACAGACCTTGACAAGCTTTTTGCGATCGCTGAAAAGTACAAGGTTTATGTTATGCCTACACTCCTTTCGTTCGACCATTTTAAAGGAACGGCAAAATTCAGCGCAGGCGATAAATGGCGCAATCTTATAATGAGCAAGGAAATGACTGACAGCTTTGCTGAAAACTATGTCAAGACATTCTGCGAGCGCTACGGCGACTGCGAATATATCTTCGGTATTGATATTATGAACGAGCCCGACTGGGTAAAGGAAAATGCAGAGTGCGGTCAGGTAGGCTTTGAGTATCTTTCCTACTTCTTCGGTAAGTGTGCATCGGTCATTCATCAGAATTCCGATATGCTTGTAACGGTCGGACTGGGTATGATAAAGTATAACTCGGATAAATATGACGGAAACTATATTTCCGATGATTTCCTCAAGCAGTTAACTGGACTGGATGATGCTTATGTTGATTTCTACAGTCCGCATTACTATGCATGGATGCTTTCAAGTATGCCGCATCCGTTCGATAAAACTCCCGTAGATTTCGGACTTGACGGAACAAAGCCTTCCATTATCGGAGAAACTCCGAACGATGATGACGCACAGATGAAAATGACTGCTGCGGAAAAATATGAAAACTGCTATAATAACGGCTGGAACGGCGTTATGACATGGATGGATCCGCAGGATAACGGAAACGGATATGAGTATTATAAATATGACTTAACAGCAGCCGCATCAAACAGAATGAACGAGATCGCTTCGGAGAAAATTCATCCGCTCGGATAAAGAAATTGTGGTTAAAACCGCAAAGCGGACGAAAAGTTTCGCAGTTTAAATGACAAATGTCAGCGCTGACAATTCCGCATTCCGAATAAATTATGTAATATCCTTGGAAGAATATCTGAAATATGCTGCGGCGATACCTGCAATTGTCAAAACAATGCCGACAGCAAGCGGCGCAGGTGCTATTGCAAGCTCCGATATAATATCGGATGATTCCGCATAGCCGTAGGGAGTGATGTATTTGAGAAATTCCGCTTTTTCGGTGATGTTCGCAATTATGTTCAGAAAGTACATCACCGCTGTGATACCAAGACCTATTCCCATACCGCTGCGGCTTAAAAATGCGGAGATGCCAAAGCATATTCCGCCGAACTCAAGCTGCATTGCAAGATATGCCGTATGCAGCAGTAGCAGTTCTTTCATGGGGATATCTTCGCCGATCGCTGCTGCGGATATCAGCGCAATCGCAAAGATAATAACGTTCATTGCAACGATCTGTATGATCACCGAGATAAGCTTTCCGGTGATTATTTTTTGCCTTGAAACAGGGTGTGTGAGCAGGAATTCAGCCGTTTTGTCACGTTCTTCCTTACAGAGGACGCCTATTGCGCATATAGCCGAGAAAAATCCGCCGCCCAGTCCGAGAATATTTCCGCACTCGATCCCGTAAAAGCCGATGAACGTTCCGAAGTTGAGTTTATCCATACCGAATGCGGTCGAAAAATTTCCCATTGACGAGAACATATCACCGATGTCGTTCATCTGTGTTTCCATTTCGGGGTAGAGGAAAACGCACATCGCAAGCAGCAGTCCAATAGTCAGCGTCCATATCCAGAAGAAAGTCTTTCCGAGTTTAAGCTCGTGTTTAATTATTGTCATTGTTCTCGCCGTCCTTTTCGTAGTAGTGCATGAAGATCTCTTCGAGGTCGGGTTCGGTGACGGTAAAGTCACGAACGTTGCCCGAGCGGAGTATATCAATAAGCCCGTCTGTGCTTCCGCTGTAAAGGAAGCTTATTTTTTCGCCGTCATTGCGGATATCCCTGACATTTATGAGCATATCGGCGTCAACGCTGCCTTGTATCGTGACACGTTTTGCGCCCGTATTTGAAAGTTTTTCCACGCTGTCGCAGGCGATGATATGTCCGTCACGGATAACAGCCGCCCGTG
>JBJEQL010000188.1:0-2982 GCA_051881735.1 Oscillospiraceae bacterium | reverse complement strand
GCCGTTCATCACATATTCTCCCCTGCAAGGCAGCCTGTCGAGAACGCTATCTGCAGATTAAATCCGCCTGTATATCCGTCAACATCGAGAATTTCGCCTGCAAAGTAAAGTCCCTTTACAAGCTTTGACTCCATTGTTTTCGGTGTAACCTCGCTGACCTTTACACCGCCGCTCGTGACGATCGCCTCCGATATTGGTCGGAAGCTGCGAATATGCACAGGAAACGCTTTCAAAAGCGACACAAGCCGCTGACGCTCCTGCTTTGTAACGGCGTTGACCTGCTTTTCTCCGTCAATGCCCGAAAGCGAAACTACTGTCGGTATCATCTTTGACGGAAGCAGCTTTGAAAGCGAGTTGGCGAAAATACGGTTCGGTATCTCCTTGAAATCACGGAGAATTCTCTCGTCAAGCTTCTTTTCATCAAGCGCAGGTTTAAGGTCGATATAAAAAATATATCTTCCGCTTTCGATCTGCGGAATATGACTGGACGCACTCAAAACAAGCGGACCCGAAACTCCGAAGTGTGTAAAGAGCATCTCACCAAGCTCGGTGAAGATCACCTTATTTATCACGGTATCTTTAAGCGTAAGTGTAACATTTTTGAGTGAAAGTCCCATCATGTCACGGCAGTAATCATCGTCCGATTCAATAGGCACAAGTGACGGTTTAATGTCGGTAATAGTGTGACCGAGTGCTTCTGCGAATTTGTATCCGTCACCGTCCGATCCTGTTCCTGGATAGGACTTTCCTCCGGTCGCAAGCAGCACAGACGGAGCAAAATAGGTTCTGTTTCCGCATTGTACCCCCTTTACTGCGCCGTCCTCTGTGATTATTTCCGTAACCTTTGAAAATATCCTTTTTACGCCGTAATCATCGCAACCCTGTTCAAGCGCACGGACGATATCCTCCGCCTTATCGCTGACCGGAAAGACACGGTTCCCTCTCTCCGTCTTGAGCGGAACGCCGAGCCGTTCAAAGAAATCCATGCAGTCCTGCGAATTAAACCCTGCATAAGCCGAATAAAGAAATCGCGGATTTGTGGGGATATTTGCAAAAAAATCGTCCGATGTGCAGTTATTTGTAACGTTGCAGCGTCCTTTTCCTGTTATGGATATCTTTTTTCCGCAGCGGTTCATCTTTTCAAGCAGCAGCGTGTTTTTTCCAAGTCCCGAAGCGGTTATCGCAGCCATCATTCCTGCTGCTCCGCCGCCGACGATAATGCAGTCGTATGAATTTGACATCAGTTTTTCTCCTTAAAAATGCCGAGTTTCTCTATCTCGGCAGTAAGCTTTTCCGCCATTTTGCGGTGAGTGACTGTGTTCGGATGTTCTTCCGAGCCGATTCCGTCCTCTTCAAGCTGAACATCGAAACGCATTGAGGATATCTTATCATCGCCGAGCACCTTGACCGCATTTTCCACCTGAGGACAAAGCTCCTGACCCATTGCACCGAGTACGCAAAGGATATATGAATTCGGATTTTTCTCACGAATATGCGAGATAAACTCACGATATGTCTTTTCAAAAGCAGCAGTTCGCTCGGGGATCCCCCTTGTGAAGTCCTTGTCATTCGTGCCAAGGTTTACAACAATAAGCTGCGGCTCGGATGCAGCAAAATCCCAAAGTTCCGGTTCATTTCCAAACATAAGGTCGGTGCTTTTGTCGGTGTAATCATATATAACAGGCATTGTCCAGCCGTTGTCGGGTTCTGTTCTATCGTCCTTGACCGAGTTGGAGTAAACGCCGATAGCAGTCCACGAAACGAGATCATATTCAGCGTCCAGCCTTTCTGCGGTAAGCGAAGCATAGTTCACAAGCGGATTTTCCGTTGCGGTCGTGAAGCCCTCGGCTGCCGATTTTCCCTCAATGCCAAAACCGCAGGTTATCGAGTCACCGACAAATTCTATCCTACGTTCGGAACGTGGTTTTGTCGGCGTTATCTCACCGTCTGTAAAAAGTGCGGACACCCCGACCTTTGAAAAGGCGTTTTCCGAAAGCTTAACAATGCGTATACGAACTTTTTCTGCCTTTTCGCTTGAAAAAAGCTCATAAACAGCCTTTCCCTCGTTTATTACAATGCGCTTTGTGAGTTTTCCGTCAACGATAACGGCGATATAAGGCTGAAAAATGTGTTTCCACGGCTCATCGTTGACCCAGTCTGTCGAAAACTCTGCCGAAAGGCTTGTTCCGCAGAAATCGAACTCAACGCCCGAAAGCGAGTATCCGAGCCAAATCACACCACTTCGGAGCAGTGTTCTTCCAAGTCTGCGAACGTCTGCCGTTTCAGCCGAAACTCTTGTCATTTCAGACATTTTTCTCCTCCTCTTCAAGAAAATCCACGCCGATATAATCTGCAAACGCCTTGTATATATCAGGATAAGCCTTTTTCGTGCGTATAGGCTTCAAATCCTTGTCTGTGAAGAAATGCGAAGTTTCGCCCGTTGCTTTCAGATCGCCGTTTTCCTTACCGATAACACGATAGGATATATGCATCTTGAAGCCGTTGAACTCCTCCACTTTAAGCACGATAAGTACAGTTTCATCAAAGCGGACAGCGTTCTTATAATCCAGTTTTACCGAGAGCACGGGTATCATAACGCCGAGCTCTTCCATTTTCGCATACGGGAAGCCTACTTCATTGAGGAAATGTATGCGAGCCTCTTCAAACCATCTTATATAGTTGGAATGGTGAACGATACCCATTTTATCAGTTTCATAATAAAAAGCCTTGCGCTCGTAAAGCTTTATCTTTTCGGACATTATTTTCCCTGCCTTTCTTTTTTTCGGCGGTATTCATCTTCGTGCTTCATCATAAAAAGGAACTTCTGCGGCACGGGAAGCTTCCATTCCATTTCCCTGCCGAGATGCGGAATATAGATAACAAGCCTGTCCGCATGGAGCGCAAGCCGCCTTATCGGATTGGTTTGCGCACCGTATTTCTTGTCGCCTGCGATAGGACAGCCCATTTCGGAAAAATGCGCTC
>JBJEQL010000187.1:0-3001 GCA_051881735.1 Oscillospiraceae bacterium | reverse complement strand
ATATGTAGAATTTTAGCAAAGGGTATTGACATCTTATTACAATATATGGTATAATGCGATTGTAGAAACTTGTTACCCAAAGACATTTTATCCGACAGCTTTTGAACAACATTATTAACGTCCATCGCTCATTTGTAATATGACCCCTATGAAACGCTGATTAATATGTTTTGCTTTATAGAAATTATAATCATCGTTTTACATACTATATTTACAGCTGTCTGATACATACTCTTGTGTGCGGGCAGCTGTGTTTTTTTACAAATTTCTTTAAAGGAAGGTGTTCATTCGGCTATTCCAGATATCACAAAGGAGAAAAAATGGGGAATAAAATTTCACTCATCACATATTAGCGTGTGATGTTAATTTAGAGGAATGTATATTCTAATTCGTATCTGTCCAAATTAACACAGAGGTGCAATTTTATGAACATATTTATTGACGAAACAACTCGTGATATCGATATCTGGTTAATGGCAAAAGAAAAAGACAATGAAGAAACAGCCAAAATCCTTGATACTATTTTTAAATACTGTAAAGACAATAACTTGCATCCTACAGTATTCATTTCAGGGAAAAAGGATCTCAAAGAAACTACCCTGTCCCTGCTTATCAACCAGATTAAAGGCAAGGATTCTGCCTAAGGATAAAGGGTATCGTAAATCAAAACGATACCCTTATTTTTCCTGTTGACCGTTACACAAACATTGTGTTACTATATTACTATATAATAAAGGATGTGAAACAATGATTCAAAAAATAGCTGCATACTGCCGTATTTCCGTTGACGAAGAAAAAGACAGTGAGAATACTTCTATCGAAAATCAGAAAAGCATTATTTCCGATCACATTGAAAAATATTTTCCCAACAGCATCGTGGAGTATTATGAGGACCGTGATCGTTCGGGATATACCTTTGAACAGCGTGAAGGCTATCAGGAAATGCGTAAAGGTCTGATGAGCGGTCAATATGATATACTTATTATTAAAGATTTTTCACGTTTCTCCCGAAGAAACAGCAGAGGTCTTGCAGAGCTTGAGGACCTTAGAGATAACGGCGTTCGCATCATATCGATAAATGACAATGTTGACTATCCTAAAGACGACGACTGGCTGCAGATACAGTTTCGATTTCTGATGAATGAAATGCCTGTTACCGACACAAGCAAAAAGGTACGCAAGGTAGTCGAAAACCGCCAGAAGGACGGTAAATGGATCTGCAGCGTTCCTTACGGCTACACAATGACCGACAGCAAGGCGATGAAGTTTGAGGTCAACGAAAAGCAGGCGGAAGTCGTTCGTATGATCTATGATATGTATCTTTCCGGTATGGGCTACAAAGCCATTGCAAGGAAACTTACGGAAATGAAGATTCCCACCGCAAGACAGGACGAGATAGTCCGCCGTGAAACTATGGGGAAAACCACCCACTTGAAAAGCAGCAACTGCTGGAGTATAGTTTCAGTCAGCGAGATACTTCGCAATGACTTCTACATCGGTACTCTCCGTCAGCATAAATCCAGCAGAAAAAAGATAAACGGAAGCAGTATGCCTCTCCCCGAAAGCGAACATATCGTTATAGAAAACTTTCATACGCCCATTATTCCCGTAAATGTCTTTGAACAGGTACAGCAGCAGCTTGAAATCCGTTCCCGTTCCAATTACAGAGGGATCAAGAAGTACAGGACAGACTATACGGGTTATCTGCTCTGCGGCGACTGCGGCAAGCCTATGTCGTCCATGAGCCGTCCGGAGCTTGCGCCTGCTTATCGGTGCAGCACTTATACCAAGCACGGCAAGTCGCATTGCACATCTCACCATATCAGGATAGACCGTCTTGACGGCATTCTAAAAAAATATATCGTAATGCTTCGTGATAACTCCGTTCTGATAGCAGAAAAGCTGGACAAGCTTCTTGCCGAGCAGAAGAAAACACATACTTCCGCCAATACTTCCGAAACAATAAACCGACAGATCACACAGCTTAAATCGGAGCTTACCGCTGCGGCTACACAGCGTATAAGAGATATTATGGCAAATCCTGCGCAGGAAGACCTTATCAATGAAACCTACGACAGCATTATCTCAGAACATTCGAAAAAGATAGACGGTCTTAAAGCCCAGCTTGAACTTATGTCCAAACGTGACAAGGCGGTAAGCAGTACAAACAAAGCCGCTGCCACAACATCAAATATACTGAACGGCATACTTGAAAAGGAACGACTGGACAGAGCCGACATCGGGAATATAGTTGAAAGCATAAGCGTTTATGACGACCACGTTGAAGTAAAGCTTCTTGCCGATATTGATGCTATCATCAATGCCGAATCGGAGCTTGCATTGCTGCAGAACCGCATAGGTACGTCATTTGACGAGTGTGTAACTGTTATCAGCGAAGGCGACCCACTTGAAATATACACAAGCGCAGACGGAGAGGTAATTTTCAAGAAATACTCTGCGATAAACGAAATGGCTAATTCGGCCTCGCAAGTTGCTGAGGTCATGACAAGGCTCGCAAACTGCCCGACAGTCGTTTTCGACCGTGACCATGTTGTTGCAGTCGCAGGAGTACAGAAAAAAGAATTCAGCGAGCGCCGTGTTTCCCGTGCGTTGGAAGAATACCTTGAAAGCCGCAAAAACTATATCCGCTCATCAAGCGCCGATGCAAAGGTATTTCCTGTCGAAGGCGTTGATCAGGCTGCGCTCGCCTGCTCCCCTATCCTTGCTTCGGGTGATGTTACCGGAGCGGTTGCGTTTCTTGCGCCGAATGACAACGCTGTTGCAAGCGAAGTGCAGCAAAACCTTATTCAGGCTGCAGCTCAATTTCTCGGTAAACAAATTGAGGATTGACCATATTTTCCCCAAAACAAACAGCACCATGCAGATGAATCTCTGCATGGCGCTGTTTGTTTTATAGGGAGTTGGAATGTATCAAATGAAGTTATCTTTTATACTAATTCCAAATCGTTCTATAGACAAAGCCGACAGATAGAATAATCCA
>JBJEQL010000186.1:0-12423 GCA_051881735.1 Oscillospiraceae bacterium | reverse complement strand
CAGCACCTGTCAGAACTGCATTATCGATGAACATATCAAGTTCATGAATACCCTCGTCAACAGCGCAGCCTCGTATATCAAGTTCAAGAGAAGGCTTTCTCTGCATCTTGCTCTGCACGCCCGATTTTGATACTCTCTTGTTCTGAACTGTGACCTTAGGTTCATTTTCAATAAGCCTAAGCTTGCTGATATTGACCTTGGTTTTCATTATACCCGCCTGAACAAAAACATTTCCGCTGCTGTCAGGATCGCTTGCAAGTATGCCTGTCTTGTCAATATCAAAAATGAGGACTTTATCCCCTCTTTTAAGCGGACGAGGAAGCTTGTATTCCTTGCGTTCACGCTGCTGAACAGGGTTTGCCGTGTCATACATCTTGCTCATTGCAGATTTCTGACGGGATTTTGCACTTGCAAGATCAGCCTTGTTCTGCTGCTTGCGCATATCTTCAAGCTGACTTAGAAGCTCATCCGACTGCATACGGCAGCTTTCAACGATACGCATCGCCTGAACACGAGCCTTTTCAAGCTCCCCTGCCTTTTTCTCGTTAAGCTCATCAAGTTCCTTTTCAAGCTGTGCTGTTTTCTCAGTCTGCTCATTTTTAAGCCTTGTAAGCTCACGATTTTGATTTTCGAGGTCAACTCTTGCCTTTTCAAGATTTGCAACGACCTCTTCAAAGCGCTGGTTTTCCGAAGAAACAAGCGACTTCGCACGGTTTATAACACTTTCGGGAACTCCTAACTTGGAAGAAATCGAAAAGGCGTTTGATTTACCGGGCGAACCGATTATAAGGCGGTAAGTCGGCTGCATTGTAGCTGTGTCAAATTCGCAGGATGCGTTCTCAATACCCTTTGTTTCGATCGCAAAAAGCTTAAGTTCCTGATAATGCGTTGTTACAAGCAGCTTTGCGCCCTTTTCTATCATATTTTCAATAATTGAAACAGCAAGCGCAGCACCCTCGACAGGGTCTGTACCTGAACCAAGTTCGTCAAGCAGTATAAGTGAACGATCATCAGCTGCTTCAAGAATTTTTACAACGCTGCTCATGTGAGATGAAAACGTTGAAAGGCTCTGCTCAATGCTCTGCTGGTCGCCTATATTTACAAGAATATGCTCAAAAACAGAAACTCTGCTTCCGTCCGATGCAGGTATCATAAGTCCGCACATAGCCATTGCCGTCAGAAGACCTGTCGTTTTTAGGATAACAGTTTTACCGCCGGTATTCGGACCCGTAACGATAAGAGCCTGATAATCTTCGCCAAGCTTGATATCGACCGGAACGACCTTATCCGCAGCAATGAGCGGATGCCGTGCTTTTTTAAGATCTGTAACTCCGTCATCGGAAATCTCAGGAATACATCCCCTCATTTTAGCGCCTAAGTTCGCTTTTGAAAAATACAAATTGAGTTCTGCACAGGTTTCATAATCGGCAGAAAGACTTTCTGCACAGTATGAACAATCGCCCGAAAGCTCTGCAATAATACGCTCGATCTCCTCCTGCTCACGGCTTCGGAGTATCTTTATATCATTATTAGCTTCAACGACTGACATAGGCTCTATAAAATAGGTAGAACCTGTTGCCGAAGTTGCATGAACAAGTCCCGGAACGTTGCCCTTATGCTCGGCTTTAACCGGAAGAACATAACGTCCGTCACGGATAGTAACGATATTCTCCTGCAAGGATTTCTGAACCTCAGAATTTCGTACAAGCTTATCAAGGCTTTCTCTTATCTTTACTCCTGCCTGTGCGATTTTACGCCTTATATCAGCAAGTTCGTGACTTGCCATATCAGAGATCTCGTCTTCGGAAATAATTGAATTCTTGATTTTATCCTCAAGATAGTTATTCGGAGAAAGCGAAGAAAAAAGCTCGGAAAGCGTTGTATCTTTCTCTTCAACAGATTTATACCAATCTGTAATTATCCTAACCTGATAAAGCATCTGACCGATATCAAGAAGCTCACGAAGCGAAAGACTTGCACCCGATGAAGCTCTGCGAAGCGAACCTCTGATATCCTTGAACGCAGTAAATCCGGGCGTACCGTATTTTACCGATAGTTCAAATGCGTCTTCGGTTTTCTTCATTTCTTTTTTTACTTTGTCAAGATCGGTGCATGGCGAAAGCTCAAGCGCCATCTCCTTGGTGCGTGAATTGGAAGTTTCGTCTGAAAGCATCTCCAAAATTTTATGTAATTCAAGTGACTTATAGTAGTTATTCATGTTGATTGACCTTTCTCAAAGGGGTTGCATATTTCGTGATAATAATTAAGCGACTTAAACGTCCTGCCAAACTGCGTGTAGATGTATTTTTCCGTAACTTCGTTTACTTTAGCCTGAACGCTGTCGGAAACACGGAAATTGAACAGCTTTTCCATCTGTGAAAGCGCTATATGCTGTAAAGTTTCAAACGCAGCATGGCTCAGCTTAACATTATAATAGCTTTCTTCAAGACCTTTTTCAAGAAAATGCTCTTCACAGTAAAACCTTGCCTTATTTATAATAAAATACATCGGGTCGGCTTCATAATCATAGCATATCCTGCATCCGATAAGCTGCGGGACCAAACCTATTTCCGTTACGAACCTCAGTTCAAAAACACTTTTGATAAACTCGCAGCTTCTCTGGTCGGTGTTAAGAAAATAAAGACAGTTGAGCATAAGACGCATTATGTCATGTTCATGCGTTTTGTTTGTAGCAAGAACAGCATGACGTGCAAGCTCACCAAAATAACAAGCAAGCGAAAGCTTTTTTATATCAAGCCGAAGATTATAAAAATCATGTTTGATCTCGCTGCTGTCGAGATAGTATTTGTTATTGTTTATCCTCAGACAAAAGGTTGAATAAGCAAAAAGCTGTGTTGCAGCGTGATTTTTTGAAGTGATCTTCTTCGAGCCTTTGGCAGAAACTTCAAGCGTTCCGTAATTCTCGGTGAGAATGCTGATATATTTATCATTGTCGCCAACACTTCTTTCCAAAACAACAAGTCCGTCAACTGTCAGCATTGACGCCATTTTCCTTCATCTCACTTTCAGCCCTCAGAAATAACAGCTTCTGTTCCCTGCTTGCAAAAATGCGGTTCTTCGCCGGATATGTCTGAATTTACATATTCCGCAGAATTACCGCAATTGTATATTCCTTTATATCGAAGATAGTCGGCAATATTGCCGCTTTTTGTAAACTCATTCCAAAGAATGTCTTTTTCATCAATCATAATACAGCCCCGCTTCCGGTAAAACTATATTATAATTATACCCCGACGAATCTTATTTATCAGAGGTATTATTTGAAAGTCCGAAGCTTCTTATCATAGCTTCGCTGTTGCGCCAATCCTCTTTTACCTTGACCCAGCATTGAAGGTTTACTTTTATCTCAAAGAATTTCTCAAGGTCTTCACGGGCATACTGTCCGATTTTTTTTAGCATGGCACCCTTTTTGCCGATTATCATTCCCTTGTGGGAATCTCTTTCGCAGTATATTACTGCTGAAATATCAAGGATATCATCCCCCGACATATCGGTTCTTTCGCTCATCTGCTCAACTGTGACCGCAATTCCGTGAGGAACTTCATCATGCATAAGACGAAGTATCTTTTCACGAACAATCTCCGCCGCAAGCACACGTTCCGGCTGGTCGGTAAACGAATCATCGGGGAAATAATGCGGTCCTTCAACTGCATATTTCTTCGTTTCTTCCCAAACAATATCAATTCCGTCATTTCGGATAACACTTATAGGGATAACACTTTTGAAATCATACAATTCCGAAAATTCGGCTATCTTCAAAGCTACCTTTTCCTTGTCGGGCAGCAGGTCTATTTTGTTAAGAATAAGAATAACATTATCCTTTTTGCGAAAACTGCCTATTATTCTTTTATCAATATCATTGATGTTCTTTGAAGCATCTGCTACCATAAGAATAAGGTCAACATCGGTAACAGAGTCCTTTACAGCCTTGTTCATACTCTCTCCGAGCTTGTTTTTGGCTTTCTGCACACCGGGCGTATCCATAAAGACATACTGCGCTTCATTCTCTGTAACAATACCCGTTATCCTTGTTCGTGTAGTCTGCGGTTTGGAGCTTATAGCAGCGATCTTCTCACCGACAAGTGCGTTGAGAAGCGATGATTTTCCTGCGTTGGCACGGCCTACAATGGTTATAAACTCAATTTTTGTATTCATAACAGCAAGTTCCTTTTGTCATTCGCCTTCATTTACAAATGTTGCGTCCCTTGAAATCCCAAGGGAATCAAGGATTATCTCTTCCTTTTCATGCATTTTTGCCGCATCAAGCGGAGATGTTTCGTGATCATATCCTAAAAGATGAAGCATGGAATGTACAGTAAGAAATCCGACCTCTCTTTCAAGAGAATGTCCGTAAATATGTGCCTGTTTTACAGCGGTTTCCATAGAAATGACCACATCTCCAAGCAGATATGCACCTGTTTCATTATTCATATCATAAACGCCGTTCTCACCCAAAGGAAACGAGAGAACATCGGTAGATTTATCCTTGTTTCTGTAAGCACGGTTAAGCTTGCGTATTTCCGCATTATCCACAAAGGAAACGCTAACCTCGGCAGCGCCGGGAAACTTCTCTGTTGTAAGAACAGCCTGACAGCATTTTCTCACAAGAAGCCTTAATCCGACAGGAATTTTCACTTCGCGCTGATTGTTTCTTATCATAACTTTTACTTTTGCCATTTAAGATCATTTCCTTTCTGAATTTTTTTCTCTTTTTTGTTCATTAGCTTTTTCATAAGCTCTGATAATATCCTGAACGAGCTTATGACGGACAACGTCTTTCTCGGTAAAATGCATTATTGCAATATCATCAATATTTTTGAGTATTCTCATAGCATCGATCAATCCGGATTTGTTGCTGTCCGGAAGATCGATCTGCGTAATATCACCGGTTATGACCATTTTGCTGTTAAAGCCAAGTCTTGTAAGGAACATTTTGATCTGTTCACGTGTCGTATTCTGTGCTTCATCAAGAATGATAAACGAATCATCAAGCGTTCTTCCTCGCATATATGCAAGCGGTGCAACTTCGATCGTTCCTCGTTCCATATGCTTTGCAAAGGTTTCCGCCCCAAACATATCAAACAGCGCATCATAAAGCGGTCTTAGATACGGGTCAACCTTGTTCTGCAGATCGCCGGGCAGAAAACCGAGTTTTTCGCCTGCCTCAACTGCAGGTCTTGTAAGGATGATCTTGTTTATCTCATGCGCTTTGAACGCTTTGACAGCCATTGCAACAGCAAGATAGGTTTTACCTGTTCCGGCAGGTCCAACGCCCATTACTATCGTATTATTCTCAATTGCCTTAACATAGTTTTTCTGACCAAGCGTTTTAGCCTTGACGACCTTTCCGCCTGTTGTTACGCATATCCCACCGTCAGCAAGCTTCACCGCCTGCTCGGATTCACCCTCGTCCACCAAAGAACTGACATATCTGATGCTTTGCTCATTTATAGTTTCGCCTTTTTTTATAAGTCCAAGCAGAGCCTTGACAGCACTTTCCGCACGGCGCACTCCGTCTTCTTCTCCGCTGATACGAATATCGGTACCGCGGCTGAGAACCGCAACGCTGTACTGCCGTTGTATAATATTGATATTTTCGTCAAAACTCCCGAAAAGTGCGCTTATCTCGTCAACATTGTCAACCTTAATAATACGCTCTGCCATAAAGTCACCTCAGATAGAATAAATTTTTGCTGATAATATATTTTAACACAAAAAATAAAAAAATAAAAGTATGAAAAATTAATATTTTACCATTTTATGCTTATTTTTTAATTTATATACTCTTTTTTTACTTAAAGTGATATCACTTCTGCAAGTTCGCTGACATTTTTTACGATATATTCTGCACCTGCGTGAAGAAGTTCGGGATATGAACCATAACCATAGAGAACTCCTGCCGTTTTGATATTGTGTTCTCTTGCACCGATAACATCATATTTTCTGTCACCCACCATAAGAATTTTTGAAGGATCGTCTATTTCAAGCTGTTTCATTGCATAATCAATAACATCTGCTTTTTTGACGATTTTTCCATCAAGCGACGCACCTGCAATGTATTCAAACATCTGCGACATATGCAGATGCTGAATTATCCGCCTTGCAAAAAGTTCAGGCTTCGATGTTGCTATAACAGCCTTTTTCTCGGATGAATTAATAAAAGAAAGCAGTTTGTCAACCCTCTTATACGGCCAGCATCGCAGTATTCCGTGCTTCTCATAAAATTCACGGTAATATGAAATTGCTTTTTCAGCCTCTTCATCCGAAAAACCATAGTAGTGCATAAAAGAATCTTTAAGCGGAGGTCCGACAAAAACATTAAGTGCGCTTAGTTCGTTTTCAATTATGCCCATTCTTTTCAGCGCATATTGAACAGAAAGTGTTATTCCATCACCGGAATCTATCATTGTTCCGTCAAGATCAAAGAATATATAGTCATATTTTCCCATAAAATATCCTCCAACTCTTGCTCGGCTTTATTGATCTTCATCCGAAGCGAAACGGTCATACATTTTTTCACAAACCATACAAATTATATCACATTATTACTGTTTTTTCAAGAAAAAATGATTTAAAATAGCCTAATCAAAGCTTTATTTTTATTTTATTGCAAAATAGCAGTTATTTCTTGCATTTCTTTATGTAAAATGGTATAATTATAATAAAGAATTATTTATTGCTACGCTAAAATTTTTATTTCGGCGTATACTTATAATGATAATGGGAAGTGATTTTTTGCCACAATCCAGACCGCATCTCAAACTTCTGCATATTGCCAAAATATTATATGAAGAAACCGATGAAAAACACCCTATCTCTATTGCAGAATTGATTGAAAAGCTTTCAGACGTTGGAATAAGCGCAGAACGTAAATCCATTTACAGCGATATGGAATGTCTTGAAGAATTCGGACTTGACATTATCACCGTTAAGGATAAATGCAACCGATACTATATTGCAAGCAGACAGTTTGAACTTCCGGAGCTTAAGCTTCTTGCTGATGCTGTATGCTCAGCAAAGTTCCTTACCGAAAAAAAATCCCAGCAGCTTCTTGAAAAAATCGAGTCGCTCGCAGGTGTTCACGAAGGAATGCTTATCGAACGTCAAGTAATGGTCGTTGACCGAGTTAAATCAATGAACGAACAGATCTACATAAACGTTGACACCATTCACAAAGCCATAAACGAAGGAAAACAGATATCATTCAGCTATTTCGATTACAATACAAGCAAAAGGAAAGTCTTTCGTGAAGGCGAAAGAGTATGTTCGCCTTGTGCGCTGACATGGAACGATGAAAAATACTATCTTGTATCTTATTATTTAAAATATCCCGATAACTATACTAACTTCCGTGTTGACCGTATGGCAAATATACAGATACTTGATGAACCGGTGCTTAAATCCCCCGAAGAGCTTAATGTATCAGAATATCTGAATTCTACATTTTCTATGTTCAGCGGAGATACTGTTGAAGCTGTGCTTAAATTTGATAAGAAACTGATAAATCCTGTTATTGACAGATTCGGGATTAATGCAGATATTAAAAACCTTGATGTAGATCATTTTAAAATAAAAGTAAATATCAAGGCTCAGCCGCCGTTTTTTGCTTGGCTTTTCCAGTTTGGAAAGGGTGCGTCGATAATTTCGCCGGAATCCTTGAAAAACGAGTATAAAAAAATGCTTACGGACGTTATAAATAACTGTGATTAATAAAAAGAATGAGGTTAAAACTTATGGAAAGCAGAACAAAACTTGCTGTTGAAAAAAAGAACAAAGGTTATAACTGTGCGCAGGCAGTTGCATGCACATATTGCGACCTTATCGGCCTTGATGAAGAAACAATGTTCAAGATAATGGAAGGATTCGGTGCAGGCTTTGGAACGACCGAAGGAACCTGCGGAGCAATAACAGGCGCAGTTGCGCTTGCAGGAATGAAAAACAGCTCTGCAAATCTTGAAACTCCCGATTCAAAAGCATCCACCGCCAAAATATCAAGAGAGATCATGACTCGTTTTAAAGACAGAGCAGGTGCAACGATCTGCCGTGTTTTAAAAGGCGTTGACACAAAAGTTATTCTTCATTCATGCGATGATTGTGTTTTTGACGCTGCAAAAATCGTTGAGGAAGTTGTTTTTCCCGAAAAGTTTAATTGATAGCATTATTTATGTCCATGAATAAATCCGTTAAATAACTTAATAATATTCATATATTTTTATGAAAGGAATTTATTATGGAACAAATAGCATTTTTTGATACAAAGCCTTATGATAAAGAATGGTTTTTGAAGCTTGGTTCGGATTATAAATTTAAATTTTTTGAAAGCAAGCTAACATCGGACAGCGCAGAGCTTGCAAAAGGCTGCAAAGCAGTCGTTGCCTTTGTCAACGATACTCTTGACAAAGATACTATTGACAAACTTTGCGAAGTCGGCGTTGAACTAATAGCTATGCGCTGCTCAGGATTTAACAATGTTGATATTAAATATGCAAAGGGAAAGATAAATGTTGTACGAGTACCGACATACTCCCCTTATGCAGTTGCTGAACACGCTATGGCAATGCTTCTTACTCTGAACCGCAAGATCCACAAGGCATATAACCGTACAAGAGAATTCAATTTCAGTCTTAACGGACTCACAGGCTTCGACCTTTACGGAAAAACGGCAGGAATTATCGGAACAGGACAGATCGGCTGCATTTTTATGAATATATGCCATGGGTTTGGTATGAACGTTGTTGCTTATGACCCATATCCCAAAAAGGATTCGGATATCAACTATGTTTCGCTTGATGAACTGCTCGGACAAAGCAGTATTGTTTCACTTCATTGTCCGCTGACCCCGGAAACAAAGTTTATAATCAATGAAAAAAACATAAAAAAGATGAAAGACGGTGCATTCATCGTTAACACATCAAGAGGAAAGCTTATTGACAGCGGCGCACTTATTTCAGCTCTCAAATCCGGCAAGATCGGCGGTGCCTGCCTTGATGTTTACGAAGAGGAAACATCGCTTTTTTTCGAAGACTGGTCAGGCGAAGTAATTGACGATGATGAGCTTTCCGTTCTTATTTCAATGCCAAATGTGATCATAACTTCACACCAGGCTTTCCTTACAAAAGAAGCGTTACAAAAAATTGCTGAGGTAACAATCTATAATCTCAACCAGTTTTTTGAAGGAAAGCCACTTGAAAACAAAGTCGAATATACAAAATAAGACATTCAATAGGCGCAAGGTCAAGGGGAGCCACCTTGGGCTATTCGCAGATTATTTTACGAATTGCCCAAGGCTGACGGCTCGGTACCAAACGGTACCGTTGGTACCGATAGATACTTCTTTACGGTACTCTCCCTAACCCCTGCGCCTTGAGTTTTATCCTGCCTGCTTCATCTGCTCATACATCGTATCTGCAAAAATCGCATATCCTTTTGTGGGATTGTTGATAAAAACATGAGTTACAGCCCCTACAAGCTTTCCGTCCTGAATAATGGGACTTCCGCTCATTCCCTGAACTATTCCTCCCGATTCACGCAGTAAACGTTCATCAGTCACTCTTATGACCATATCACGGGAATCCTCACTCCCCGAACGGTCGATCTTTTCAATGGCGATCTCATATTTCTGCGGACGTGTTCCGCTTATTGTTGTATAGATATATGCTTTTCCTGTTTTTATTTCACTGCTCATTCCAAGCGGCAGTGCTTCACTTCCTCCGGAGAAATCATCCAACGTCCCGAAAAGACCGACCGATGTGTTATCCGTTAATGTGCCGATAGAAAAAGATGATATGAATCCACCCATAAGTTCGCCCGGAGAACCGCTTTTTCCTTTTTTCACGCCGCTTATAGATACTTTTACAACTTCTCCGGAGTTAAGCGGCATAAGCTCACCCGTATCAATATCGCATACAGGATGTCCAAGACCGCCGAATTGTTTTGTTTCAGGGTCGTAAAATGTCATAGTTCCTATCCCTGCAGAGCTGTCACGGACCCATATTCCTGCACGGTATTTGTTATCAACGCTGGAAACCTGAGGATAAAGCCATGTTGTAAAATCACGTTCGCTGCGAACTGCACAAACTTTAAGTGCTTTTCCGTCACTTGAAGATATAATATCCTCAACATCATCGTTAGAAGAAACTTCTATCCCATCGATACTTTTTATGATATCTCCCGGTTTTAAGCCGCTGTTTTCTCCGGGAGAAGCAAATCCGTTTTCAGTTTCAAAACTGCTGACCTCAACAACTATTACACCATCTGTCAGCAGTTTTATTCCAAATGGTTCTCCGCAAGGCACAAGAACCGGCGTTTCAACCGGGAAGATATTCACAACTTTGATCGGGATAAGTCCAAGCAGCTTAAGTTCTGCCTGTTCAGCAGTTTCATCAAATTCCGTCAATTCAGTTTTGGCAGCATTGGAACAAGGTACCGCATTGACCATACTTGAAATATTTACTTTTCCGCCTTTTGTAATATAGAAATCATTGGGTAATGTCCGATTAAGGTATATTATAAAAGCGGTTAAAGATAATATTACAGCAAAAAATAAAAACACAACGCTTTTTATAAATTTCTGCATTTTTTATTTCCTTCCTTTTCAAAAAATAACCGAATACAGCTTTCGGAGTTCTGATATTACTATTCACATTTTGAGGCTATTTATAAATTCTAATTTAATGCTATTTTAAATCCAACGCCGCAAAAATAATGTAAAATTAAAGAATTTTGAAATAAACTCTTGAATGTTAAGAAAGTATGTGCTATAATGTAATCGATATTACAATTTTTTCTATGGAGGAGATCTTACGAAAAAAATCTCAAAAATTACATTTGTTTTAGCTGTAATTGCAGAAGTTATATGCTGTCTTGGACTTAATACTCTCGGCGGTGCTGCTTTCATAATGAACGGATATGACAAATGTGGCATTGCACTATTCATCAGCACAGTTCTTCTTGTGGCTGCGCTTGTTTTTATTGCTTTCAAAAAATCGCTTGTTCCTCTTATACTTACAATTGTAGGTTCCGGATTTTATATATACACACTTGCCGTAATTGAATCAATTCCGAATACAAAAATCCCCAAAGAATATACTGAAGCTCTTTCTGCAAAACACTACCCTACGATCGCTGTTACGGTACTGCTGATACTGCTTATAATCTTTAACTTTTTTAGTGAAGAAGCTGTTCAGAAACGTTTAGAAAAGAGAAAGTCAAAAGAAACGGCGGAAAACCGCAGCCTAACTGATGATGAAAAGATACTGTAATATAGTTTTTAATAGGAGGAATAGATTTGAACGTAACTATCAAAGACGTTGCAAAAGCTGCCGGAGTTTCCGTTGCAACCGTTTCAAGAGTGCTTAACAAAAGTGCAACTGTTTCTGAATCTGCTGCAGAGCAGGTCAACAATGCAATTAAAGAGCTTGGCTATAATCCTAATTTTCTTGGAAGAAATCTCCGCAAATGCGAAACCAATGTAATACTTGCAATTCTTCCGTCAACAGAGCATTCATTTTACAATGAGATCATCAAAGGAATGCAGACTGCTGCATCCGATAACGGATACGATATTCTTCTTTGTACTACAAACAGTATTCATTCCACCGAAACAAGAATGCTCAGTATGCTTTTCAACAGAACTGTTGACGCAGCAGTAATGCTTGGAACTCAGCTTTCAGCAGAGGAACTTAACGACCTTAATGAAAAGCATTATATTGCTATCTGCTGTGAACGTGTTGAGGGTGCAAATGTCCTTACTGTTACTGTTGACGACGAAAGCGGAGCTTATGCAGCGGTGAAAAATCTTATATCACAGAATCACCGCAAGATCGCAATTGTTTCCACAAGCGGAAAAGCACTTTCTTCCAAGGACAGAGAACATGGATACATAATGGCTCTTAATGAGTTCGGTATCCCTGTCAGAGATGAATATATTTTCCGTGGAACTTATAATCCCGAAGACGGCGGAAAAGCATTTGAACAATTTATGGCACTCCCCGATCCGCCGACAGCAATTTTCTGCATTTCCGACCTTCTCGCTGCCGGAACAATAAAAAAAGCTATTTCAAACGGATATAAGATTGGTGAAGATATTTCTGTCTGCGGCTTTGACAATATCCGGATGTGTGAGCTTTATAACCCAGGGATCACCACGATCGAACAGCCTGCCTTTGATATTGGAAAAACGGTCATAAACGAACTTGTAAAGAATATCAAACAAAGTCAGAAAAAAGGCAGACATATCAAGCTTAATTACAGACTTATCCAGCGTGAATCTGTACAGAAAGCCAATAAATAACACTTTATGTTTCCAAAAAATCGGAGCAGAAACCTAAATTTCAGGTTTCTGCTCCTTTTTATACTAATTCCAAACCGTTCTATAGACAAAGACGACAGATAGAATAATCC
>JBJEQL010000185.1:0-3029 GCA_051881735.1 Oscillospiraceae bacterium | reverse complement strand
TTTGACAAGCTGGATAAAATGCTTTATCCGAATTTGCTTCACAATGTTATTTTCGCTTATTTTATACGCAACAAATACAAGGACGCCGAAAATATCTACAAGGAAAAGAACGCTGTCGTCCTTTCCGACTCCTCGGATACAATGAAGCGCAGTCTTGCTATTCATGAGTGTATAAACGAACGTTACGAAAATGCGGTAACGGTGCTTGCGAAGCTGCTCGACAGCGATTGCAGGTTTATCGACCTTTGTATCGTTAAGTCGGTTTTAAAGCTTGATATGTTTGAACGTGCAAACGAGCTTTCGGCAGCATTCGGAGAATACAAGGGAAAAAATGAGCTTGAAGCCGAGGCACAGAAGCTTAAAAAGAAGATTTTTGACGGACTTTCTCCGAAAGATAAGGTCAAAGCCGTAAAAAGGAAAAAGTCAAGATGACAACACCTATATATGATTTTGTTAAGGCTTATGCCGAAAAGAATACAGTAAGAGGGCACATGCCCGGTCACAAGGGAAAAACTGCAGAGAATACGCTCTCTGCGGTTTTTCCCTATGATATTACAGAGATAAAAGGTGCAGACGCACTTTTTGAAGCTGACGGGATAATCGCTGAAAGTGAAAGAAACGCTGCAAAGCTTTTCGGAACTTACAGAACATTCTATTCGGCAGTCGGTTCGACCCTATGTATTCAGGCGATGCTTGCAATATGTGCAAAACAGGGTGACAAGATAATTTGCGCACGGAATTCTCATAAGGCTTTGCACAGCGCTTGTATTCTGCTCGGACTTTCGCCCGTGTGGATATATCCCGAATTTGAGGAAGGCTCTGCGGTCAGCGGAAAGATAACACCCGAAAGCGTGAGAAAACTGCTCGAAGAAAACACGGACGCAGTCTGCGTTTACATCACCTCGCCCGACTATCTTGGCGCAGTTTCCGATGTGAAAGCTATTGCCGAGGTTTCGCATTCGTTCGGTAAGCCGCTTATCGTTGACAATGCTCACGGAGCGCATTTTGCTTTTCTTGAAGAAAACATTCATCCTATCGCACTCGGTGCAGATCTATGCTGCGATTCGGCGCATAAGACGCTGCCTGTTCTGACGGGCGGAGCGTATCTGCACACGGCTTCGGAAAAATATGCTGAAAAGGCTAAAGAAGCGATGGCGCTTTTCGGAAGTTCAAGCCCGTCCTATCTTATTTTGCAGTCGCTTGACCTTTGCAATAAATATCTTGCGGAAGATTTCCGGAATGAGCTTGCGGTTGCCATAAAACGCATAGAAAAGCTTAAATCGGATATAAAGGACGTTTACACGGTTGCCGATAGTGAGCCGCTTAAGCTGACAATATACGCTCTTTCCTGCGGAATGACGGGAAGAGAGCTTGCAGAAAGGCTCAGGGAAAGCGATATTGAACCTGAATATGCGGATGAAACGCACGTTATGCTGATGTTTTCGCCGCAGAACTCCGAAAGTGACTTTGAACGCGTAAAAAATGCGCTTATTACGATGAAAATGCCGAGGATACGCCTTGAACCGCCGCAGTTTGAGATCACACCGCTAAAAAAGGCCATGGAGATGCGTGAGGCATTCTTTTCGGAAAAGGAAACTGTCAGAACGGAAGATGCGCTCGGCAGAATATGTGCAAGAACCGAAACGATTTGTCCGCCGTGCGTGCCTGCTGCCGCGTGCGGAGAAATTTTTGACAAAAACAGCATAAAAATTTTAAAAATGTATAGCATTTCGGAAGTAGATGTGGTAAAATAGAAATAGGTATATTTTTATTGGGTCTATACGAATTATCCCGAAAGGAATGATCATTAAATGAAACTTATATATGCTATCGTAAATAACGATGACAGCCATTCTGTTTCTTCAAATCTGACAAAAGCAGGATTCTCCGCTACAAAGCTTGCTTCAACGGGCGGATTCCTTATGGCGGGAAACACAACTTTCCTTGTTTGTTCCGAGGACAGTCAGGTCGATGAGATCATCGAGATAATAAAGCGCTGCTCAAGAAGAAGAAAACAGTATGTTCCTGCTTCGACAATGGGCGGAGTAGATATGCAGTCAACATCTTTCCCACTTGAAGTTCCTGTCGGCGGTGCAACTATCTTTGTTACCGACATTGAGCGTTTTGAAAAGGTATGATCTCTGAGAAAAAAACTCTTTATGGGAAGCAAAGCGTGACCGTTCCGGTTTCGGCTATGGTCAGAAAAGGGAGAATGGCTCACGGCTTTCTGCTGACCGGTGAAAAGGGAGTAGGAAAGAAAACTTGTGCGGAATATATCGCAAAGTCGATAATGTGTGAGAATATGCAGGGTGACGCTCCATGCGGAGTTTGCCGCCAATGCAGGCGTATTGACGAGGGCATTCACCCCGATGTCATTACTCCGGAACGCACCGGAAAAACGCTTGTTTACAGCGCAGATACTATTCGTGAGATGTATGAAGACGCTTACACGATGCCGAACGACTGCGATGCAAAGATCTACATTCTCCCCGACTGCGAAAGCCTTCAGGAGAGAACGCAAAACATTCTTTTAAAGCTTATAGAAGAGCCGCCCGAGTATGCATATTTCATATTTACGGCGGAAAGTAAGGGAACTTTTTTACCGACAATTCTTTCAAGAGTGATAACGCTCGGTATACCTGAATGCAGCGATGATGAATGCAGAGCTGCGCTTCGGGAAAAATGCAAATATACCGATGAACAGATCGAACAGGCTGTCGGAGCGTTCCATGGGAACATCGGACGGTGCGAAAGCTGCATTGACGGAGCAGGTTTTGAAGCTGCAGAGCTGTGCCGAAAGATAGTAGTCTGCATGGCGGCTTCCGATGAATACGGACTTTGCAGTGCGTTCAACGAGATAGGTGAGAACCGTGACAATGTAAAAGACATCCTCGGTATGCTCGACAAGGTCATGCGTGATGTATGCGCTGTAAGGCTTTACGGTGAAAATGCGGTTTTTATCGGCTGCTGCAAGGATGGTGCGATAAGGCTTGCGGAGAGAATGTCGTTTAAAAAAGCTCTTCATATTC
>JBJEQL010000184.1:0-12695 GCA_051881735.1 Oscillospiraceae bacterium | reverse complement strand
CGTCCTCTCCCGAAGTCAGAACGGAAAAGAAGGAAGCAGGTTCCTGCATCAACCGTAAAAAGGGTATGCAGTACTGTTCGGATGATGAGAGCTTTTATAGGGAAATACTGGAAGTGTTCGTCGAAAGCTATGATGAAACACTTACAAATATTAATGAATCACTTGCTCACGAGGACTGGAAAAACTATACAGTATATGTACATGGTTTAAAATCCTCTGCATTGACGATCGGAGCTGAATCTCTTTCTGCCGATGCAAAGGAGCTTGAATTTGCAGGCAAGGATATCAAGGCAGGAAAGAATACCGAAGAAAAGATCGCCTTCATCAAGGAACATAACGATGGAGTTATGGATTCATTTAAAACAGTCGTACTTGAAGCGCAGAATATGCTCAACCAATAATTAATACTAATCCTCATTTAACCTGTAGATAAATTTAGCAGCTATAATTGCACCACTCGTCGTCAAGCTCCCTTGCCGTGCGACAGCACGCCTGCGGTCGCTTTCCTTGATTGGTGCAATTCTATCTGCCAACTTTATCTACCTAACAAATGAGGATTAGTATAAAATCATCGCATGATCTTGCATATAAGACCATGCGATGATTTTTTCTGAATTTTAAATGGTGTTTAGTATAAGTACAGTTGCTTAATGCTGAGGTGGGCTATTTTGTATTCTGCTTGAATCTTGAAGGCGTTTCGCCCATGTATTCTTTGAATACCTTAGAAAAATAATCGACCGAAGAATAACCGAGCATTTCACTGATCTGATAGGTTTTGTAATTGCCCGTTATAAGCAGCTCTTTTGCATATTCCATTTTTACAAGGGTATAAAAATAGCTGAAGGCTGCATTCATGTTCTGTTTGAATATTTTTCCAAAATAATCCTTGCTTAGATTGAATTGTTCTGCCATTTCGTCCATCGTAATTATCTTTTCAAAGTTTTCGGAAAGATATTCGCAGAACTGATAAGCAGTTTTGTTGCCTATATCCACTCCCGTGCGCTGCATTGCAGACAAGACGGGTTTTGCAAACTCACGATTCTGCTTTTTTTCGACAATGGCATCTTTTACTCGTTCAAGCGACTGAACAAGCTGACTTTCCTTTAGCGGTTTGAGGATATAATCAAATGCACCAAGCACAAGTCCTTGACGGGCGTATTCAAACTCATCATAAGAGCTGACAAATATTACGCAGACATCAATGCTGCGGTTTTTTATTTCACGGAGAAGCTCAATACCATCCAAAAATGGCATTCTTATGTCGGAAATGACCAAATCATATTTGTTTTTGCTTAAAAGCTCAAGAGCATCTTTTCCGTTTGCGGCTTCATCTGTGATCTGAAATCCGTGTTCCGTCCACACCTTCATTTTTGAATAAATAAAACGCATAGCGGAATCGTCCTCCACAATAAGAATCTTATACATTAGTGTCCTCCGTTATTTGCAGGGCGTTGTTTTTTACAATAGCATCAAAATTGTATTTCTGCACGTTTTCTTCTAATTGCTTAAAATCGGTTTTGCTGAAATTGCGTCTGAAGTCATCACGATTTTTACGAAAATAATCGGCTGCGGATATGTCACAGTTTTGGCATAAGGATAAAAACTTTTGCCAAAGCTGTGGGAATGGGATGCTGCCGCTGTGATTTTCGGGAAGAATACGATTCTTTGATGCATAATCTTTCAGACAGCGTATGGTTTCGTTCCAGACAGCTGAAAATTCATCAAGGCTTTCGTATGTTCCGTCTGCGAGTTCGCTGTTCAGCGATGCTGATGCACGGCAAAGACTGTGACAGCACAGATTTCCGGATACACCTTTTATGTCATGAGCAATGCTTTTTGCATTGGCGTAATTCCCGTTTTCAATATGTGTACGGATATATTCGGCGCTGTTTATATGACGGTTAAGAAAACGCTCAACAAGCGAGATAAGCAGATCTTTGTTTCCGTTAAGATTAAGCAGTGCATCTTTTTCCGAAAATAATTCACCGCTGTTAGTCGTGTCGGTTTCAGCATCGGATTTGTTTACTGAGTGGATGTTCAGATGCTTTTCTATTATGCTGCAAAGCTTATCCGGTTTAAAAGGTTTTGAAAGATATCCGTCTAAATTAGAACCATCGACAGAACTTGCTGTTTGAGCAGTCACATCGGCGGTAAGCGCAATTATAGGCGTGGATTGCATACCGTCAAGCTCACGAAGTCTTTGGGCGGTTTCATATCCGTCCATATCCGGCATGTGCAGGTCAAGGAGAACCATATCGGGGGGATTTTGCGATGATATTTCGATAGCTTCCGAGCCGCTTTCAGCCGTTGTAACGCTGACTCCGAAAGTTTTGAGAATTTCAGTTTCAACATCAAGATTTATCTTGTTATCATCTACAAGAAGAATGGTTATGTCCTTTTGTATCAGCTTTTTATCGGGATCACTGCGCAGAGTGCTTTTCGGTGCAGCGCCGTGTTCAAGTTCCATCTGAAAACTAAAGCAGGAACCTTTGCCTTGTTCTGAATCGACCTCGATTTTATGCCGGCCTTCGCTGTAATCAGTTACTATCATATTTGCAATAGGCAATCCAAGTCCTGTTCCGCCGTACTTGCGTGTTACGCCTGCATCAGACTGAACAAAGGGTTCAAATATTCTCGATTTGTCGCTGTCGGATATGCCTATTCCGGTGTCACGAACGCTGAAACGTATTGATGATATACCGTCAGTTTCTCCCATACATTCTGCCCGAACGGTCACACAGCCTGCGGTAGTAAACTTAACTGCGTTGCTGATAAGATTTATGAGCACCTGTTTTAAACGCAGGGGATCGCCTTTTACATATTTCGGTATATTCTTCGGTATGATCCTGATAAGCTGAAGTCCTTTTTGTTCAGCGGTATTTTCTATCATTTCGCAGACATCGTTCAGCAGTTCGAGCAGGTCAAAATCTGTTTTTTCAAAAACCATATTTCCGGATTCGATCTTTGAAAAATCCAAAACATTATTGATAAGTCCCAAAAGATTATCCGATGATATTCTGATGCTTTTACAGTATTTTTCCTGCTTGCTGTCAAGCGATGTTTTTTCAAGAAGAAAAAGATAGCCTGTTATTGCATTCAAAGGTGTGCGCAGTTCATGGCTCATCTGGGCAAAGAACTGTGTTTTTGCATCATTTGCACGGTCTGCTTCATCTCTTGCAATGCGCATCTGCTCCTCGGCTTCGGTGCGGTTTTTCAGTTCCTTATACAATATCAGGGACAGGTGATTGAATATCTCTCCGAAACGGTAAAGCTCATAAGCTCCGCCGGGAACAACTCTTACTCTTGAAAAATCACGGTTTGAAATGTTGTTTTCTATCTTATCATCGGATAGTGATTCGGAGTAGCGGTCTATCGGACGTATATAGAAAATATTGACTGCAAGTATAAGCAGTCCCGTGAGCGTAAGAACGGCTATTGAGGCGATTATCTGTATCAATGACGCATTATCTCGTCCATGTGAAGCTTCTTCGACAAGTTTTGCAAGACGGCTGTTCATTGCAGACTGGAACTCGTCTATCGGAGTCATTATCAAAGTTTTGGATTCGTTGTAAAAAGCGTCATAAAGTATCTCTGCCGATTTCATCCGCATCTCATCTTTTGACATTGATATGTACTCAGCAGGAAGATCGCATTTTTCTACGTTTAAAACATAGTTGTAAAGTTCCTCATTGTCAGAATAATCCGAAGCTGTGCTTTCTTCGGACAGAAGCATAAGCTTCATTGATACGGTTTCTGTTTCGATAAGCGTATCGGAATATTTTTTTGCATTTTTGAGCAGTTCTTTTTCGTTCTGCGGAGGGTCGTATGCCGAAAGCTCGGTTATAACGTTATCTCGTGTTTGAGTGACATATACTTCGTGCCAGTAATTATACAGATGAGTGATATCTCCCGTGACGGAATAACGTCTTGCTTCGTCTGTAAGGTAGTCCGAGGCGTCTGCAAGTTTTTCTCCTAAATCATGCAGTTCTTGGCTGTTGAGCCGTGCCTGTGATTCGCGCTCCGTACATATATCCATATAACGGTTGCTTAAAAAAATAATCAGAAATGCCGCTATAAATAATAGTATGGATACTAAAGAAAAACTTCTGCCGTTAAATGCTCTGCAGTATTTCTCTTTGACACGGTCTGACATGATCTCACCACTTTTTGAATGTTTTGAATTAAAAAAATGCAAATTTACAGTATTATTTTACCATAGCTTCTGTTCTATTTCAAGAAAATATTTTTAACATTGCAATAATAATATTATTTTTTTTGCTGTTTTTCGATAAAAAGTTTTATACTTGAGTATGTGAACAATACTTTATATGCTGTGAATTATTTTTAAACTAAAAATTCAAAAATATGTATTAAAAAATAAATTTTGTTTTGAATTTGTGCTAAAAATGAAAGAATGAATTTTGAATCCGTCAAAATTACTGTTTTTTACTGCCTTTTCTCTGATTTTTAATGTATTAATTTCTGTTATGCTGTGTTATAATCATAGCATAAACGGAGGTGAGAAAATGGACAATTACGTTATTACAATTGCCCGAGGCTTCGGAAGCGGAGGAAAGCAGATAGGTCTTGACCTTTCAAAAAGACTTGGCATCCCTTGCTATGAAAGCCAGATCCTTGCGATGGCATCCAATTACAGCGGAATAAATAAGGATCTTTTCTTTCAGGTCGATGAAAAGCTGAGAGGTTATCATCTTATCAAACGCTTGATGAAAGCATATAACAGAGATGATATCGTGGAGCCTACCGAAAAAAGCTTCATTTCCGATATTAACCTGTACAATATTCAGGCGAAGATCATCAAGGAGCTTGGAAAAAACCAGTCCTGCATCATTATCGGCAAGTGCGCAAATCATCTTCTCAGAGATTATGACAATGTCGTCAGCGTCTATATTGAAGCGCCCCGTGCCGATTGTGTAAAGTCTGTTATATCGAAGCTTGGCTGTACCGAGGATGAAGCTCATAAAATGATCTATCAGACGGACAAGTACCGTGCGGATTATTATAAATACTACACCGGCGGCGAAACATGGACAAACCCCGTTCTCTATGATATGACTTTAAACAGCGCACGCATCGGAAGAGATAAATGCGCAGAGCTTATCATTGAATATCTCAAGATCAAGCTGGGTGACGATATACTCACCAAAAAGGGAACGGAAGAAAATGAAAAGGCTCTCAGACAGCTTGGCATAGAGCATTGATCAATTAATTAATATCTGACAATGAAGTCGGTTTTGAAGGTATAGAAATATACTTTCGGACCGGCTTTTTGTATATGAATTTTTGGAGGGAAATATTATGAAAAAGATCGGATTGAAAAAACTGGCAGCATTGGCAGCCGCTGCAGCAATGGCAATGTCATTTGCAGGCTGCGGAAATTCGTCGGACGGTGGTACATCAGCCGGCGGTGACAGCGGCAGCGTAGAAACTGTAAAGGTTGGACTTCTTCATTCGCTCACGGGTTCTATGGCAATCAGCGAAAAGTCTGTAAGAGATGCTGAAGTGCTTGCTATTGACGAGATCAATGCGGCAGGAGGCGTTCTTGGAAAGAAGATCGAATATGTTGAAGAGGATGGTGCTTCGGAGCCTTCCACATTTGCAACAAAGGCAGAAAAGCTTATCGATTCCGAAAAGGTTTCTACTGTATTCGGATGCTGGACTTCTTCTTCAAGAAAAGCTGTAAAGCCTATTTTTGAAGAGTATGGTTCACTTCTTTGGTATCCCGTTCAGTATGAGGGCATGGAATCCTCATCCAATATCGTTTATACCGGTGCTGCTCCCAACCAGCAGATCGTTCCTGCAATTGATTATCTTATCGAGAAAGGATATAAGAAGTTCTTCCTGCTCGGTTCGGACTATGTATTCCCGAGAACAGCAAACATGATCATCAACGCTCAGGTTGCAAACGCAGGTCTTGAAGTTGTAGGTGAAGAATATGCAGACATGGATCAGACTGATTTTGCTGCGATCATCGCAAAGATCGAGGCTGCACAGCCTGATGTTATCATCAACACACTTAATGGTACGGGCAACGTTTCCTTCTTTAAGCAGATGTCCGAAAAGAACTACACAAGCAAGGAATACATGACAATGTCCTTCTCGATCGCCGAGGAAGAAGTTGCAACTATCGGTTCTTCTATTCTTCAGGGTCACCTCGTTTCCTGGAACTATTATCAGACAACAGCAGGCGATAAGAATGACGCTTTTGTAAAGGCATATAAGGCTGCATACGGCGAAAACCGTGTAACAAGCGACCCTGCTGAAGCGGCTTATGACGCAGTTTATCTCTGGAAGGCAGCTGTTGAAAAGGCAGGCAGCTTTGAAGTTGCTGATGTTATTGCAGCAATTGAAAGCGGCGAGATATCCTTTGACGCTCCTGAGGGAACTGTAACGATCAAGGGCGACAATCATCACCTTGTAAAGCCTGTAAGAATCGGCGAAGTTGGTACTGACGGACTTATCAATGAAGTTTATGCAACCGATCCTGTTGACCCCGATCCTTACCTCACAACCTACGACTGGGCAGTAAATGCAGGTATCCAGCCTCTTGAATAAAGAAAAATCAATGTAACGTGCGCCGCCGGAGGATGCCGTTAAGCGGCTGATATTCGGCGGCGGATGTATTTTCATAGCATAAAAGCAAAGGAGCAGTTTGTATGGAACAACTGATAAATACCATTTTTAACGGACTCAGCCTTAGCTCTATTATACTACTGACTTCGCTCGGTCTATCCATTACCTTCGGTCTTATGAAGGTGATCAATATGGCCCACGGTGAATTTGTGATGATAGGCGCATATATGACTTATGTTGTTCAGCAGATATTTGTGAAGATCTTTCCTGAAAGCGTTAGGGACATTTATTATTTTGTTGCTATACCTGTTGCATTTGCTGCAACGTTCCTTTTGGGAAGCGTGCTTGAAAGATTTGTTATTTCGAAATTGTACGGACGTGAGATCGACAGCCTTCTTGCAACATGGGGTATAAGCCTTATACTTCAGCAGGCGGCAAGAAGCATTTTCGGTACACAGGGCGTTAATGTAACGGCTCCGTCATTCCTGAACGGCGGCGTTACTATCGGCGGATGTACATTCTCTTTTAACCGCCTTTTCATTATTCTTATGGTTGCCCTCTGCCTTTTAGGAGTATGGTTCATAATGTACAGATCGAATTTCGGCAAACAGATGAGAGCTGTAATGCAGAACAGAACCATGGCTCAATGTATGGGTATCAACTCACGCAAGGTCGATAATATAACATTTTCCATTGGCTCGGGACTTGCAGGCATTGCAGGATGTTCCGTTGCGCTGCTCGGCTCAATAGATTCCACCGTTGGACAGAGCTACATAGTAAACTCGTTTATGGCGGTAGTTCTTGGCGGCGTTGGAAAACTCCTTGGAACAGTTATAGGTTCGACTATCATCGGCTCGGCAAGCATTTTCACAGAAAACTATACATCGTCTACCATTGCAAAGGCAATAGTGCTGCTTATTGTTATAGTATTTCTTCAGAAGCGTCCTCAGGGATTGTTTGTTATCAAGAGCAGAAGTCTGGATGAATAAGAGGGGAGGACTAATATGAAACGTATAACAAAACAAGGCGATAATATTGTATTTGCGCTGATAGTAGTTGCGCTCGGAGTGATGCCGCTGCTGCTGAATGCAGGACTTCTCAGCGGTTCTTCAACAGTTCTTTTCCTCGGTAAATGTATAGCTTTTGCTATCGTTGCGATGGGACTTGACCTTATATGGGGATATACGGGAATTCTAAGCCTCGGACATGGTTTATACTTTGCACTCGGCGGATATGCTATGGCGATGTATCTGAAACTCCAGCAGACAGGCGGAAAGATAACCGACTTTATGCATATCGGCGGAATTGAGGAGCTTCCTCTGATATGGAAACCGTTCCTGTCGTTCCCTGTTACTCTTATTATGATAGTTCTCGTTCCGTCTGTTGTGGCATTTGTTATAGGATACTTTATTTTCAAGAAAAGAGTAAAGGGCGTTTATTTCTCTATCATTTCACAGGCTCTCACATGGGCAGCATATTCAATATTTATAGCTCTTTCGCCTTATACAAACGGAAATGTCGGTATTACCGAGATAAAAACCGTCTTCGGAAGCATTAAGGGCGATTCCAACAGAGCGAATATGTTCAAGCTTTTCTATGTTGCACTTATAATAATGGTTATTGTTTATGCTCTTGCAAAATTCCTTGTCGGAAGAAAGTTTGGTAAGCTGCTTATTGCGATTAGGGACGGCGAAAACCGTACATATTTTTCGGGATACAATGTAAGTGCATATAAGACCTTTATCTATGTACTTTCAGCAGCTATTGCAGGTATCGCAGGTGCGGTTTTCGTAAACTTCAACGGTTCTATAACTCCTTCGCAGATGACAATTGCATACTCTATAACAATGGTAATTTGGGTAGCAGTCGGCGGAAGAGGAACTATAATAGGTGCTGTTATCGGTGCGTTCCTTATCAATCTTTGTGAATACAACCTCAGCTCGGGCAGCATGGTCGAGATCTGGCAGTATATCATAGGTGCTGTATTTTGCATAACAATTATTTTCTTCAAGGGCGGTATCGTTGGAATTGTTAAAGAGCAGATCCCTGCACTTGTAAGAAAAATCAAAAATCGTACAGATGTCAAGGCTGTAAAGGAGGGCAAGTGAAATGAGCGTTAATGAAAATGTTCTTGAGATCAACAGCATTTCGGTATGCTTTGACGGATTTTATGCGCTTACGGAAGTAAAAACTGCCGTAAAACGCAATACAGTTCACTTTTTCATCGGGCCTAACGGCGCAGGAAAGACAACACTTCTTGACATTATCTGCGCAAAGACAAAGCCAACCTCCGGTACGGTTTTTTTCTATCCGAAAGACCGTGACCCCGTACGTCTTACCGGAATGAAGGAATATAAAATAGTTACAGAGGGCGTTGGCAGAAAGTTTCAGGTGCCGTCGGTATTTGTAAATCTTACCGTGACCGAAAATATGATACTTTCCCTTAAAGGACATAAAGGGATAATGGATTCTATCTTCCGCAAACCGTCCAAAGAGGATATGGACAATATCCATGCAACGCTTAAAAAAGTCGGACTGGAAGACAGGGCGGATGTGCGTGCCGGCAGCCTTGCGCATGGTGAAAAACAATGGCTTGAAATTGCAATGCAGCTTTTGCAGAAGCCTGAAATCATCATGCTGGACGAGCCTGCTGCCGGAATGGGTAAGCCGGAGACCTTTAAAACCGGTGAGATACTCAAAGAGATCAAAAAGGAATGCACGGTCATTGTTATTGAACATGACATGGATTTCGTAAAGCAGGCTGCAGACATTGTAACCGTTCTTCACGAGGGAAAAATGCTTATGGAGGGAAGCGTTACAGAGGTGCTTGCAGATAAGACCGTTCAGGCAGTATATCTTGGAAGAGGAGGCGAAAAGAATGCTTGAAATAAAAAATCTTGATTCATATTACGGTGAGAGCCGAGTGATAGAAGACCTTTCGTTTAAAGTTCCGAAAGGAAAGATAGTCGGACTTATCGGACGAAACGGCGTAGGAAAAAGCACTACTCTCAAAAGCATTATGGGCATCGTCAAGACGCCGTCGGGCGAAGTGCTTTTTAACGATGAGAATATCATAAAAAAGCCTGTATATGAGCGTGTAAAGCTTGGTATAGGATATGTTCCGCAGGGACGTGATATTTTTCCGCAGATGACGGTTCAGGAAAATCTTGAACTCGGACTTCAGCCGCTCGGCGGAAAAGGAAAAGTTCCCGATTATCTTTATGACCTTTTTCCTATTCTTCCGAAATTTGCAAAGAGAAAAGGCGGCGATCTTTCAGGCGGTCAGCAACAGCAGCTTGCTATTGCAAGAGCATTGACTGCAGACCCAAAGATACTTATTCTTGATGAACCTACCGAGGGTATTCAGCCGTCTATTATTCAGGATATCGGCGCTGCGATAAAGAAAATAAACAGCTGGAAAGGCATTACCGTACTTCTTGTAGAGCAGTACCTTGATTTCGTGCTTGAAAATACCGATATGCTTTACCTTATGGAAAAGGGAAAGATCATATACAGCAGCGATACTGCTGATGCAGACGGTGCTGAAGTACAGCGTCTTATGACAGAGTAAAAGAGGTGTTGTCAATTGCATGAAAAGGGCGAAATACTTATAGTTGACGACATCCCCGATCAGATCGCTTTCGCAGGAGAGATACTCAAAAGTGAGGGTTACAAGGTATATGCAGCGACAAGCGGAAAAGCGGCTTTGGATTTCATGAAGAAAAAGAAGCCTGAGCTTATCGTATTGGATATAAAAATGGAAGGTATGGACGGACTTGATGTTTGCAGAGCGGTTAAAAGCTGTACGGAAACAGCGGATATCCCCGTGATTTTTCTTACTGCAGAGAGCAGTGCAGAAACCATTCGTCAGGGCTTTGAGGCCGGCTGCTGTGATTATGTTGTAAAGCCATTCATAAGAGAAGAGTATCTTGCCCGTATAAAAACGCACCTTGAAATTTCAAGGAAAAGCATTGCGCTGGAGGCGGCAAACAACGAACTGAAAATGTTTTCTTCCGCTGTTTCACATGACCTGAAATCACCGCTTGCCGTGATAAAAATGCTTATTGAAACGCTTGATGATGAGCTTGGTGAGAAAAAAAGTGAGGATGCGGCAAGGATAATGGAGATACTCAAAGCCAAATCCGATCAGCTTACGCTTATGATAGAACGTCTGCTTGAATTCTCAAGAATGTGCAGCGTAACGCCCGAAAAAGAACCGCTGGATATGACCAAAATATTCAGAGATGCTTATACGGAGCAAAGTCTTATCGAACCCGACCGTAAAGTGAGTTTGAATATTGGTGAGCTTCCCGTGATAAACGGAGATGATGTTCTGATACGAATGCTTGTGAAAAATCTTATTTCCAACGCATTCAAGTTTACAAGGCAGCGTGAAAATGCTGTTATTACGATCGATGCTTCCAATGACGGCTGTTTTACGGTAATATCCGTCAAGGACAACGGAGCAGGTTTTGATATGTCATACAGCGACAAGCTTTTTAAGGTCTTTCAGCGGCTTCATACTTCCGAAGAATTTGAAGGTACAGGAGTAGGACTTGCGCTTTCCGACAGGATAATGAAGCGGCATGGCGGAAGGATAGAAGCATTCGGAGAGATCGATAAAGGTGCGGAGTTTAAACTGTTTTTTGAAAATTGACCATATAGAAAGTGAGGACGAGAAAAATGCATCTGACCCCAAGAGAGCAGGAACGCCTTATGACGCATTATGCAGGCGAACTTGCAAAGTCACGCAAAGCAAGAGGTTTAAAGCTGAACTATCCCGAGGCGATAGCACTCATAACTTCCGAGCTGCTTGAAATGGCAAGGGACGGAATGACCGTTACCGAACTTATGAGCGAGGGAAGAAAGATACTCACCGCCGATGATGTTATGGACGGCGTTCCCGAAATGATACACGAAATACAGCTTGAAGCGACTTTTCCCGATGGAACAAAACTTGTGACCGTTCATGAGCCTATCATTCCGAACGGAAAAGTTATCCCCGGAGAGGTTATCACCGAAGACGGGGATATTACCATTAATGAGGGCAAAACGGCTGTGGAAATGACCGTGACCAACACCGCCGACAGACCCGTTCAGGTAGGCTCACATTTCCATTTCTTCGAGGTGAACAAGCTGCTTGAATTTGACCGCAAGGCGGCTTTCGGTATGCGCCTTGATATTCCTGCAGGAACAGCGGTACGTTTTGAGCCGGGAGAAAGCAAAAAGGTGAACCTTATTCCCATAGGCGGAAACCGTATAGGCTTCGGACTTAACGATCTGACCTGCGGCGCTATGGACGATGAGAACGTGCGTGAAAATGCGTTCCAAAAAGCAAAAGAACTTGGTTTCAAGGGGGTGCTGTAAATGTTTAAGATGTCAAGAAAACAGTATGCGGATATGTACGGCCCTACAACGGGCGACCGTGTAAGGCTTGCAGATACCTCGCTTGTTATTGAAGTTGAAAAGGACTATACCGTTTATGGCGAAGAAGCAAAATTCGGCGGCGGAAAATCTCTTCGTGACGGTATGGGACAGTCCTGCTCCGTTCCAGACAGCGAATGTCCCGATACAGTCATTACAAGCGCTCTTATCGTTGATTACACAGGCATATACAAGGCTGATATCGGTATCAAGGACGGCAAGATATGCGGCATAGGCAAGGCAGGAAACCCCGATATTATGGACGGAGTTACACCATCGCTTGTGTTTGGCGCAGGCACGGAAGCTATTGCAGGCGAGGGACTTATCGTCACCGCAGGCGGCATTGATACACATATCCATTTTATCAGCCCTACGCAGATAGAAACCGCTCTTTATTCGGGCATAACAACGATGATAGGCGGCGGCACGGGTCCTGCTGACGGTACGAATGCTACCACTTGTACTCCGGGTAAATTCAACATTGAAAAAATGCTTGAAGCTGCCGAGGAATACCCTATGAACCTCGGATTTCTCGGAAAGGGCAACAGCGCAGACTATAATACGCTTGCAGAACAGATAGAAGCAGGTGCTTGCGGTCTGAAAATACACGAAGATTGGGGCGCAACGCCTTCGGTAATAAATCAATCTCTGAATGTTGCCGATAAATACGATATTCA
>JBJEQL010000183.1:0-3085 GCA_051881735.1 Oscillospiraceae bacterium | reverse complement strand
GTCCTTCACAAGGGGCTTGAGCTCTTCAATCAGGGCTTTTGCCTCATCAGGGGTTTTGTTCATCTTCCAGTTACCCGCGATAACGGGCTTTCTGAGAGCTTTATTCATCTTGAAACATCCTTTCAGTTTTTTGACAATGCGGGAACCGTCAAAAAGCGGTTCCCGCAAATAATACGCACCATTAATTACGGTCCGCGTTTTAAAATTTTCATTCCGGATTCAGACCGAGAAAAATTTTGTGCGACTAAGCGCAGGGTTTTGGGAATAAGGGAGCGTACGTTGTGTACGTGACCGAATTTCGCAAGTTCCTGCAACGCAGGGTAACACAATTTGGCAACGGTCTGAGGAATTATTTGTCGTTGAGTGCGGCAATACCGGGCAGCTCCTTGCCCTCAAGGAACTCAAGGGACGCGCCGCCGCCTGTGGAGATGTGGCTCATCTTATCGGCAAAGCCGAGCTTCTGAACCGCAGCCGCAGAGTCGCCGCCGCCGATGATGGAGATAGCGCCGCTCTCGGCAACAGCAGTCGCGACAGCTATTGTGCCGTTGGCGAAGTGATCCCACTCGGAGACGCCCATCGGTCCGTTCCAGATAACGGTGCCGCTGCCCTTAACTGCATCCGCGAAAAGCTCTCTGGTTTTGGGGCCGATATCAAGGCCCATCCAGCCTTCGGGGAACTCATCGGAGTTGATGGTCTGATACTCAGTATCGGCATCGAACTCCTTGCCGACAACATTGTCGATGGGAAGAAGGAACTTAACGCCCTTTTCAGCCGCCTTGTTCATCATATCTTTGGCAAGCTCAACCTTATCCTCCTCAACAAGGGAGGTTCCGACATGGTAGCCCTTGGCGACAAAGAAAGTATAAGCCATTCCGCCGCCGACGATAAGGGTGTCGACCTTGTCGAGCAGGTTGTTGATAACGCCAATCTTATCAGAAACCTTCGCACCGCCGAGAATGGCGACAAGCGGTCTCTTCGGGTTCTCAAGAGCGCCGCCCATAAACTCGATTTCCTTCTGGATAAGGTAGCCGCATACTGCGGGGAGATAATCGGCAACGCCTGTTGTGGAGGAGTGTGCTCTGTGAGCCGAGCCGAACGCATCGTTGACATATATCTCAGCCAGCGAAGCCAGAGCCTTTGAAAACTCGGGATCGTTCTTTGTCTCCTCAGCGTGGAAGCGGACGTTCTCAAGCAGCATAACGTCGCCGTCCTTGAGCTCTGCGGCAAGCGCCTGTGCGCTCTCGCCGACAACATCCTTGGCCATCTTCACTTCCTTGCCAAGCAGCTCGGAAAGTCTCTTCGCAACAGGTGCGAGAGAAAACTCGGGCTTAAACTCACCCTTGGGTCTGCCGAGATGTGAGCAAAGGATAACCTTTGCATTGTGGTCTATAAGATATTTGATTGTGGGAAGAGAAGCGACTATTCTCTTGTCGCTTGTGATTTCCCCGTCCTTGAGCGGTACGTTAAAGTCACAGCGTACCAGCACTTTTTTTCCGGAAACGTTAATGTCCTCAACTGTCTTTTTGTTAAGCGCGCTCATTTTTCATCGTCCTTTCAAAAACATAATCAGCCATATTTTAGTTATTTGCGCTAAAGCTTATTTTATAACATAAATGTGAATTTTTCAAGTTGTTTATGTTGTAGAATGTTCCATAAAAAGCCTTTGGTTTGCTCCTATTTACGTTTATTTTTTTCTGCTTGACTTTGCAGGCGCTTTTTGTTAGAATATTTTTTACGTTAAGCCCCCTTAGTTAAATGGATATAAGAACCCGATGCTTCGCATCAGAACCTTGTTACTCGCTTCGCGGTTATAAGAACCTGCCTGCGGCAGAACCTTGTTACTCGCTTCGCTCGTAATAACAAACCCTCCAGGTCATTAAAATTAAAAATTTATATATCCGCCCCCTTAGTTAAATGGATATAACAAACCCCTCCTAAGGGTTAGTTGTCAGTTCGATTCTGGCAGGGGGTGCCACAAAGAATGCCTGAAAGCCTTGATTTTACAAGGTTTTCAGGCGTTTCCTCTTTTGAGCGTTTTGATTTTTCAGCCAAAAAACTCGAAGACCGAGTCCGTCAACGGACGGAAAGCATACAGTAAACTTTTCGCCTAAGCAGGTGTAAGGCGGCTCAAGAAAAATTAGCAAGAAAAATCGGTGTTTTGCTAATAAAAACACCCTCTCTGCGAATACGACAGAAAAAAACTGAAAGTCTTTTCTGTTTCTAATAAAAACCTTTCCTGCTTTCTAATTATATAATTGCTGATTTGTATTTATAGTCATTTAAAGACATTACGGTATGGTATTTAAAAAACTTGCGCATCAATTCAGAGGAACCAAAACCCAAATTTTCTGCAATTTCTTTGGTGGAGTATTTTGAATATTTCAGTAACATTTTAATTTTTATAATCATCTTTTCACTGTTGATCGTGCTTAAGCATTTGTTGCTGTATTTTTTTACTATGCGGTTAAGATGTGCAACAGTACAGCTCATTGCAGTTGCGGCTTGCTCAGCTGTTGTATAATTTGATACCTCCAGCCATTCACAGAGTTTTTGGTACAATCCACGTTCGGCGGAATATGAAGCAGACAGAATATTTAACATATTAAGTACATTTAGCAACAGCGCCTCGTTAACACCGCTTATCGTGTTAATATAAAGCTTGTTGTAGTAAATTCTGTTGATACAGTCAATTGTTTCCATAGGAGCTTCAAATATTCGGATACTTTCACTGAAAAGCGGGATATGTTCATCTGAATATTCAAATAAGATTTCAATAACATCGGCAGATTCGATAGCTGAAAATTTATAATTTGCGTATGGGGATATATATACAATGTTATCTTTTTTTATTTTGTTATCGCCTATCGACATACTACCCGAAGTAACTAAAATCAATGTCTTGCTTGAAGCAATTTGAATAAAGGTCATTTTCCTTTTCGATTCGGCGTTTCTCAATTTTGGAGATCCTCAGGAAAACTGTTCGGCATCGCGTTTTCCAAAACTGTAATTTTTTATTATCATTAACTGTATAATCATATCGTATTTTTTCCTGTTTCAACTTATATTTTTCCTTGTAATATAAATA
>JBJEQL010000182.1:0-3096 GCA_051881735.1 Oscillospiraceae bacterium | reverse complement strand
CCTGCGTATGGGTGTTGGGGCAAAGCCGATCATTGCAGGCTATGAAAACCAGCTGCTTGAATATGCGGCTGAAAATCCCGATCAGTATGCAAAGATAGCAAATGATATTGTTATAATTTATCCTACGCCCACGATATGGTCAACACATATTTACATATCACTTGATGAAACAGCAAAAATGGGTGCAGAAGCACTCTGCGATGAAAAGATACAGCAGCTTGCGTGGGAAAAGCACGGCTTCCGCACGAGCGGCTGCGATATCTCAACAGACGGTGGGAGCGTCAGCGTTACGGGCATTGCGCCCGAGCTTAACTCGGTCATAAATATACCCGATTACAAGGTAATGAAGCTTATAATTGAAGAACTGGAGGACTAAATCATGTCAGAGATCAGCTTAGCAACTTTATCTCAATCCAAAACTATCAAGCCTGAGGAAAACACATCTCTTATGCTTAACGCAGAGGAAAACCAACCCGAATTCACTCCCGAGGAAAAGGCAAAGATCGCAGAGATAAGAAAGAGCATCGACCTTACCGATGCAAACACGACTGTCCAGTTCGGCATTGGCGCACAGCGCAGGCTGACGGAATTCACCGATTCCATACTTGATAATGTTCGTTCCAAGGACGGCGGACAGGTGGGCGATCTTCTGTCAAGCCTTGTTGTCGAAGTAAACAGCCTTGACCCGTCATCTCTCACGAATGACAATGGAATTCTTTCAAAGCTCCCGGGAATAAAAAACGCTGTAAAAAGCGTCAAAAAGCTTGCCGAGCGTTACAATAAGGCAGAAGTGCAGATAGACAAGATCGAAGCCGCACTTGAAAAAGCGCGCATAGATATGCTGAAAGACATCAGCGTTTTCGACATCATGTACAAACAGAATCTTGACTGTTTCCGAGAGCTTGGACTGTATATTCAGGCAGGAAAGGAAACTATCGAAGATATAAAAACAAACACTATCCCCCGTCTTAGAGCAGAAGCGCAGGAAAGCGGCGACCCTATGGCAGCACAGCTTGTAAGAGATTTTGAGGACGATGCCGACAGATTTGAAAAGAAGATATACGACCTTGAACTCAGCCGCACGATAGCTGTTCAGACAGCGCCGCAGATAAAGATGATCCAAAACAACGACCGTGTTCTTGTCGATAAGATACAGACGGCTGTACTTAACACTATCCCTATTTGGAAAAGTCAGTTCGTGATCGCAATGGGACTTAACAATCAGCAGAGAGTGCTTAAAATGCAGCGTGAAATAACGGATACTACCAACAAAATGCTGTTAAAAAACTCCGAACTGCTGAAAACAAACACGGTCGAAACCGCAAGGGAGTCCAACCGTGGAATTGTTGATGTTGAAACTCTTCAAAAGGTAAATCAGAACCTTATCAGCACGATCGAAGAAACCATTCAGATACAAAAAGAAGGCCGACAGAAGCGTGAAGAAGCTGAAAAAGCACTCGGTCAGATCGAAACCGACTTAAAAAACAAGCTTGTTGAGATCATGGGCGATAAAAAATAATATTGATAGATAAAGTCATCCGTTAAGGGTGGCTTTTTTATTTAAAAAATGAAACAAGTTCCGCCATGCGTTTTCTTAGAATTAACATTGAAGCTATTTAGAATTAAATAGCAAGGATTTATAATTATAATGTACGAAGAAATATTTATAAGATCAAGGGAGAAAATTTATGAACGAAAACGTGAAAATTATTTTCGGACTTGTGGGCGGACTTGCGATGTTCCTTTATGGCATGAACAACATGAGCGACGCTCTGCAGAAAGCAGCCGGAGAAAAAATGAAAAAAATACTCAGTTTTCTTACGAAAAATCCGATAATGGGCGCTCTTGCAGGCGCACTTGTTACTGCTGTTCTGCAAAGCAGCTCGGCAACGACTGTAATGGTCATCGGATTTGTCAGCGCAGGACTTATGAGCCTGCCGCAGGCTATTTCAGTTATTTTCGGTGCAAATATCGGTACTACCATGACTGCGCAGCTTATGGCGTTTAAGATAAGCAACTACATTTACCCGATTATTTTTATCGGATTTATTTTGTTCTTTGTATGCAAAAGAGAGCAGATAAAAAATATAGGAATGGTAATCTTCTCGTTCGGACTTCTTTTCGAGGGAATTGAGATAATGGGCGGAGTTATGAAGCCGCTGGCAGGAAGTCCGATCTTTACCGACCTTATGGGCAAGGTTGCGGAAATACCTGTTCTCGGAATACTTCTCGGTGCTGTTATGACCGTTGTGGTACAGAGCAGCTCGGCGACTATTGCTGTTCTCCAGAACTTCGCTTCGCAGGCAGGACCTGACGAAGTTACAAGCGTTATCGGTCTTGCAGGAGCGATCCCTATACTGCTCGGTGACAACATCGGTACGACTATAACCGCTTTGCTTGCTTCTATCGGTCAGTCCAAAAACGCCAAGCGCACGGCTATTGCACATAGCGTATTCAATATCAGCGGCAGCATTCTCTTTGCATTCCTTATTCCGCTGCTTGCAAAATTCGTACAGTTTATTTCTCCTAAGGGCAATGAAGTGGACGTTATCGCAAGGCAGATAGCAAACGCGCACACCACTTTCAATATTGCCTGCACGATTATATGGCTGCCTTTAATTTCGTTAATGGTCAAGATAGTGACATTTATAGTCAAAGGCGAGGATAAAAATGTTTTTTCCGAATCAAAGCCTCGGTTTCTTGATGAAAAAATCATTGGTCAGCCGGTTGCGGCAATGTATCTCGTGTCCGAAGAGATCAGACGTTTTTCCGAATTCGGAACAAGTCTGCTTTATAAAACAAGGGCGCTTTTCGAGAGTGGGAACTCAGACGTTGTTCGCTCGGATTTCAGCAGAGATTACGGTACGGTAAAAAGTCTTCACGACAGTATCTCCTCTTACATAACAAAAATGCTTTCAAGCGGAAATCTCACAGAGTCGCAGTCCGAACAGACTGCAGGACTTTTATTCGTAACAAACAACATTGAACGTATCTCCGACCGCTGCTTTGATATGTCGGAGGTGCTGAACAAGCTTTCAGGCAAGAAAAAGGTGCTGTCGAAAGCGGCGGTATCGGAGCTTGGCGAGTGCTTTGACA
>JBJEQL010000181.1:0-3106 GCA_051881735.1 Oscillospiraceae bacterium | reverse complement strand
TGCGGGAGCAACCGATCTTAGATGCCATTTCATCCTGTGTCAGATTTCGAGCAACACGAAATATTTTCAGTTTTTTCCTTATCTGCATTGTCTCACCTCCTTTCAAATTGTTGCGAATTGACGCAAAATTCACAAGCTTAATCCTTTAATTCGATAAACTTTGCATGATAAAGATTTGGGTATTCGTTATTCCAGTCATCAAGAGTATTTACTTTCTGTGTGACGCCGATCCAACATCCGTTGTCAATCTTAACTTTCCCGTCCTTAAACTCATATATTTTTCCTACGGTATAAGCGGATTTTTCTTTGGCTTCTACGCATACGACTTTGCCGCTGTACAGCTTCGGCTCTTTCTTTGGCTCTTCGACGAGTTCCACATCCGAAATATTCAAATACTGCAGAAGGCTATCTTTTTTTCTCGAAAACAAATGTATACATCTTGATCCTGATGCATTCATCATCGTAACCAAATCACCTTTTAGAAAACCATGATGCGGAATGCTGTTCCCGATCACCTTGTATGTCGCTCCGACAATTGCCTTTGCTTTTTCTGGAGCGAACAGCCTTTCGAATGCAAGTTTTGCTCCAGTGGCAAAGTCGAACGTATCATCAGGAGAACATTCAGCCTTTGCGGTTTTCACAACCTTGATGTCTTCACAGAGCTTTGCGAAAGTCGTCTTTCCGTCAGATGTAATAACGATTTTGTTGTAACAAACAGGCTCAAACATTTTTTCAGAAAAATCCCAACCGATATCGTCAAGTTTATAAATATCTCCTTCGACTTCTTTGATTTCTAATACCTTGCCGCAATACTTTCGCATACGCCTAACGAAACTCGGGCGTGTTGCAATGTCTCCATCACGATCAATCCCGTATTCCTTCTTCATGTCTTCCCACTGTCTGACTCTTACCTTGTCCCCTACCTTGTACTTCATTTCATTTCCTTTCTGCCCGTTTAGCCGGTGCCAGCTATTTCCGTTTCGCCGTTCTGCGGCTCATCAGTGCCATGCTTATCAATGGCAGACGGTGGGCGGTTTTACTGTCCCGCCCGCATCGGAACCAAAATTGTTATTCTCTGCCCTGTCCTGATCATGCTGTCGCTTAATCCGTTAATGCTTTTTACTTTGGATATCCATTCGCGCAAATCCACATTGTCAGGACAATACCTTTGCGCAATTCCCCAAAGTGTGTCTCCCTTCTGCACCGTGTAGCTCCGCCTTTCCCATTCCACGCGATCAAGCGTAGGGGATAAAGCTGCAAAGAAGCTAATAACAAGCACAACCAAGAGAAGCACAGCAGCCGCAACTATGATCCATTCTTTCAAGTTCATTTTATTTCCCTCTCTGCGGGGATTTGCCGCCCCGCTCGGCTATTTATAATCGTTCACAAATTCAGTACGTTCTCATATCTCGCCTTCCTTGTGCGCTATCAATTTGTTGCCTCACAGCCGCCTTAAAACCTTCATATTCAAGTTTTATTGTTTCGTTCTCCTCGATGAGTTCATTTATAAGTTTTAGGGCATAAATCTCTAATCCGTTTTCCATTTCAGTACAAATATCTGTTGTATAAAACGGACAACCGTTGCAGGCTTCCGATGTGGTGCTTGAGGTACAATGCTCTAAAGCCTTTACTATCTGTTCTCTGTTAAATTCCATTTACTTGCGTTCCCTTTCCAACTATTCAAAATTTTTAATAATTCACTCCAAATACGGTATAATTTCAATTTCTTCCGCATCTTTTTCTTCCCATCTGTATTCTTCAAAAAGCACCTTCAAATAACTAACGGTTGTCAAAGGCTCTGTAATCTTAAATTCATTTCCCCAAACTGTTTCGTATTCGTGAAAACAATGTCTTGCCCCCATAGTGGGTGCAGTACCTGTTCTTGAATAATACACATTTGGTTTTATTCCTTGCAGATATTTTCCATTACATTTAATTGCGTATTTTAATGTTTTCATTCTCATAAACTTTCAATCTCCGCTATCTTTTCTTTAGCAACACTTTCTACAGAAAAATCATCTGCAACATAATCAAGTGTAATTTCTGTCATAAGAACATATTTATTGTTATGAATATTGGTGTAAATCATTACTTTTGTGTTTTTCAAAATAGTAAAAAACCATTGCACCGCATATCCTTTGATAAAAATTGTTTTTCTTTCTTTTACTAATCCTATTGTCATTTTTCTTTCCCTCTCTGCGGGGATTTGCCGCCCCGCACGGCTGTGTTAGATTACTCTTATCATTACGATTCATACACGGTTTCGCCGCAGTTGTCTATAACCGCATACGTCACTTCTCTGCTTTCGCCGTCATCCGCAATATACTCTTCAATAATTTTCACAGCTTCCTCAACAGTGTCGTATATGTCGTCATACACAAAGTTGTTCTCAATTTCTTTGATTCTGAATGTTTTCATTTTTTATGTTACCTTTCTGCGGGGATTAGCCGCCCCGCTCGGCTATTTGATTTATTCAGGGTATCCAACGTATTCTCCGGTTTTCATGTTTGTGTGCCATCTTACAACTTCAGTCGAACCGTTCATTACTCCGCACATACCGGAACCGTTTGCGATGAATTTCGTCCATGCCGGAACACGAATCACTTTCTCTGTCCATCCGGTTTTTTTCAGAAGCGCTTTCAACGATGATGCAAACACACCGTTTGCAACGATTGTATCGCGCCCCCACTTATTGGTGAACCAGTGAGTTCTTACTTCGTTTCCGTCATTGTCAAAAATTGCTGTAATATCCATGCATCCGTCACCGTCAAGGATTTTAAGTTGCATATTACATGCACGGATTGCGTCTTCTTCAACATGCTGTGAAATGAAGCAATCATCCATATCGGTTTCACAGTTGTTGATCCTATCCATCCGTCTGTCAATGGCATCCTGCTTACGCTTTTTCTCGGCTATGATTGATTCTCTCAATTCTTCTCCGTATTTCATTTTCTTTTTCCTTTCTGCTCAGTATACCATACGGGAACGTGCGTTCCTCTTTCTGAGTACTATTATACTCACGGTGTCGGAAAAGTCAATACATTTTGTATCTTTTTGTTGACAAAATGTGTTTTCTATGTTATGCACAAATACATGGCGGTTATTT
>JBJEQL010000180.1:0-3107 GCA_051881735.1 Oscillospiraceae bacterium | reverse complement strand
GTTCTGAAATCAACACGAGCGGTCAATTTTGTGTTATGATAAAGGCGAGGTGAGATTATGGTAAAGGTAACAAAATGGGACAAGAAAAAGAAGAAAGAGGATTGGGCAAAGTATCGTGCTGAGATAAAAAGCCGCAAATACAGCATAATCCCGAACCTTATCTATATGATGCGAGAAATACACAGCATTGACAAGCTGACGTTTTTCGCCTGCTTTGTTTTTGCGTTCAGCAACTATTTTGCAAGGCTTTGTGCTACATTTACTGATAAATATGTGGTGGAGCTGGCGGGAGCAGGCTTTGGGAACACAAGGCTGCTTATCATCTGCATTGCACTTATCGCAGGGAACAGAATATTCGGCACTATCCTCAACACAGCAGGTACTTATCAGGGCTATATCGGCTTCAACAATCTGTACAATAACTTTGCGCTCAAGGTCATGCACAAAAACATGACCACCGATTACGAAAATAACGAAAAGCCCAAAACAAGCGACAAGCTTAACAAGGCTGTGGAAAGTCTGAATGTTATAGGACTAAATATTGCGCTTAATGTCCGAGGTACTATACGCCATACCCTTGAAGTTTTTACATACGCAGCACTTCTGACATTTCTTGATATTCGTATGCTGCCGATCATCATACTTCCTGCCGTTGCCTGTTATTATATTGAACGGCACAAAATGAACTGGATATGGAATATGGAGAACAACTGGCTGAAATACGAACGTCAGCTTGGTTATATCAAAAATGAAAGCAGTAATTTTGCCAACGCAAAGGACGTCCGCATCTTCGGTATGCAGGAATGGTTTGAAAAGGCGTTCTCCCGTTCTCTCGGTGAATTGATGAACTGGCGCAGACAGCAGGACGCATGGGAATTTCGGCATAATCTATTATCGGCGATAGTGAATTTCATCGGAAATTTCGGAGCATACGGTTATCTGATATGGCTTGTTGTGAACGGCGGTATAGGTGCAGGAGATTTTGTTCTGTATTTCAATGCCGTGTTTAAGCTGAAAGAAGCCACAAGCGACTGGTGCAACAATATGTCGTGTTATCAGTGGATATCGGGAAATATAAACAACTACCGTGAATATATGGAAATGGAGGACACTACAAACCGAGGTGCGGGCAAACCTGTTCCCACGGGGGAATGTGAGATAGAATTTCGTAATGTGACCTACACCTATGGCGGTGCTGACAAGCCTACAATAAATAATCTTTCGTTCACGCTTCATAAGGGTGAAAAGCTTGCTCTTGTGGGACTTAACGGCGCAGGAAAAACTACAATAGTCAAGCTGATGTGCGGACTTTATGACCCGACCGAGGGCGAGATCCTGCTGAATGGCGTGAATGTCAAGGAGTATAATCGTGATGAATATTTCAAGCTTTTTTCGGCGGTATTTCAGGATATTTCGCTGTTGGCGGTAAGCGTTGAGGAGAACATAACGGGACAGCCGTCGGATTGCTGTGAACATGAAAAGCTGATCGACTGTATGAAAAAATCGGGAATATACGGTAAGGTCATGACCCTCCCCGAAAAGGAGGACACTTCGCTTGTGCGTTCGGTATATCAGAATTCCGTTGACCTGTCGGGCGGCGAAAAGCAGAAGCTCGCTCTTGCAAAGGCACTGTATAAAAATGCTCCCATATTGCTTTTGGACGAGCCAACGGCAGCACTTGACGCTATCGCCGAGCAGCAGATGTATATGAATTATCTTGAATTTTCAAAGACGAGGTCAAGCCTGTTCATATCGCACAGACTGGCTTCCACACGCTTCTGCGATAGGATAATTATGATAGAAAACGGCGGAATAATCGAGTGCGGAACTCACACAGAGCTTATGGAACGGGACGGAAAATATGCAGAGCTGTTTATGCTCCCAAGCAGCTATTACAATGAAAAGGAGGTGGCAGTAAATGAGTAAAATGACCTTTAAAGAAAAGCTTGGGATAATAAAGCGGACAGCAAAGCTTATTGAAGATGCCGACAAGGGACATATCCGCAGGAATTTCATTGGTAAGCTGCCCGATATTATTTCCACTTTTTCGGGTGTCTTTCTTGCATCGCTGATAATTGACGGAGTAACGGGCGGAAAGCCTGTTGACTATTTGCTGACAGCAGCGGCTGTTGTATGTGGGATTGAGCTTATAACTGTGATTATTCAAGTAATAAATGATTGCCGACAAAAGGCACATGGCACTTTATATTATCGAAATGTTGAGCGTTTTATTTGGGAAAAAGTGCTTAATATGGACTATTCCAAGATTGAGGACATTGCCACCCAAAATAAGCTTGACAACGCAATAAACTATGTATACAACAGTAATACGGGTATTCCTGCACTGACGAAACACCTGTCGCAGGTCATGTCAAGCATTGTTCAAATAGCTTTGGGATTTGCGTTGGCAGCTCCCGTGCTGTTCGTGAGATCGGCTCAGGTGACGGATTTCCGCAGCTTTCTGATGTCGGGCTGGGGAGCAATATCACTGCTTGTTCTCTGTGGAGCGCTTGAGGTGTTCCAGGCAATGGTGCTTATCCCGAGATCAGAAAAATATATGGACAAAATGTACACAGATCCCCAGACCCTGCAGGCGGAGAGAGAACGAAGCTTTTTCAGAAATCATACCTTATATAATTATCGAAACGGCAAGAGGATCAGGCTTTACGGCGAACAAAAGCTTATTGAAGAAAAATTTATCACAGCCCACAAAACGGTATACAACATGATCTGCAAAACCCTTTTGAAGGTCACAAAGAATAATTTTATAATGAATTTCTTTGATCTGCTGTCGAAGCTCGCTTTGTATGGATTTGCAGTTTTTCGTGCATCAAACGGAGCAATGACGGCAGGTGATGTTATCGTATTTGTAATGTGCTTTGTAAGGATACAATATGCATTTGAGAGCTTGTCGGACAATTTTGGAAGCCTGCTTACAAAATCTCAGATGTGGAAGCAGCTTTTCGACTTCCTCGACATCCCCGACGAAAAATACAAGGGCACGATCCCATATGCACTAACCTAAGCAAACATCAGACATCTGCAGAGAGCACCGTTTACAGCGTTTTTCAACACAGCAAATAAGTGATATGGATTCAAATATTTCT